>DATJYL010000011.1 GCA_035499655.1 Pirellulales bacterium | reverse complement strand
AAAATCGCATCCGCGGCAAAGACGCCAGCGACACCTGAACCGGTTCCCGCCGCTCGATTTTGGTGGCCGGCGGTGCATCATGGAAACGTCGGTAATTCGCACGGAGAGACGATGAGACTCAAATACTCCAATATGCCACGGTGGATGAAGCACAATCTTCTTGTCAAAAAGTTGTATCTCCTTAAAAAGATGCACTTCACCAAGTCCAAAGCCAGTCACTATTCACAGTTTGCAGAAGACATTTCCATCGGCCAATGTTTTCGGAATAGTTCTCAGGGCTTTTTTGTCGATGTGGGCTGTTTTCATCCGAAAAAATACAACAATACCTGGCTGCTGTATAAGCAAGGGTGGAGAGGAATCAACATTGATATCGATTCGATCAAAATAGATGGCTTCAACCTGGCCAGGCCCCAGGACACAAACATTTGTTGCGCCGTTTCCAATATGGAAGGCGAGATCAGTTACTTCTCCAGCGGTCATTACTCATTAACCACCTCTGTGGATAAGAACTTTTCCGAAGCCAGAGGCTCCTACGTTGAAAAAAAGACCCGTTGCGCGAAATTGACCACCCTGCTGGACGGAACGAAATACAAGGACCGTCAGATCGATTTTCTGTCGGTTGACGCCGAAGGACACGACCTGGAAGTGCTGATGTCGTTGGACTTCCAGCGCTATGATCCGCGGCTGATTGCGGTGGAAACTCATGCTGTGGCGTTCACAGAAGTGTGCGAAGCAGCCGTCTATCAATATCTGTTGGGCAAAGGATATTGCCTGGTGGGATGGTGCGGCTTAACCCTGCTAATGGCGAACAAGGCGATGCAGGAGGCGCGAGCCATCGCTCGCCGGCGAGAGCCGCCCTATAGCGATCAGCGCCCTGAAAGCGAACATTTGTAACCGGCGCGCCTTAGCGAAGGCCTGTTTCGGCCGGGACTGCCAAGCCTTTCCAGCTGCATAGCGCATAGGCAGTATCAACCGAATGATGGGAGGGTGATCAGTGTTTCGCAATGGCTTCACGGGGCTTTTGTTGAATTGATCCGGCGATACCTACTGTCGCACTTTTGGTGCTGCCGCCCACCTATAAATCAACCGAGCCGCATCATCATGGGTTGTAGCGTGCGATTGAATGGATTTAGGACCAGTCCCAGCGTTTCCAAGGTCACAGCACCCAGCAAAGCATCGTCGCCCGGTTCGCCAAGAATCACCGGACTATGACCTTCTTCGCCAGCTAGCACGAAATTGCACTCTGAAACACGGCGCTTGATTTTCGTGCCGTCAGCCAGCGTGAATGTAACCGTGCGCTTTGCCTTCAGCTTCAATTGCTTCCAGACTTGCTGCGGCAGCAAACTGTAAACGGCCCCACTGTCGACAAGAAACTCGACCTTTCTTGAAGTGCCATTGTTTGCCACAGTGCCTTCAATAAATGTGAGTCCCATGCGAAATTTCTCGTTAGATACTAGTTTATCCAATTATGGCTTTTCCGAGTGCCGGGGGCAACCGATTTTCATCTGTCACCACGAAAATGCCGGCGATGCCATTGCCGGCTTTGTGAACGGGCGCGCAAAAAAATCCGCAGCGCTTTTGGCGCTGCGGATTTTTTGTTGAATTATTCGGCGAACGATTGCACACAGTCTGGCGGTTATTTAATGAGGCGGTCGTATTCGGCATGGGCGCCAATCCAAAACCATTGGACGCCGTCGGGAACGGGAATGCCTAAAGCGCGATATTGCAGACCTACCCGAACACTGCGAAAACGACCGTGGCTGACGGACTTGAAGTGCAACGAAGCATGCGATGGATTGCGCTTCAAAAGCTCGAAATTTTGCCGAGCGAGATTTTGAATTTCTACGGGTAAAGCATTAAAGCACTGCCAGAACTGGCTCGCGGTGAAGTGCTTCACAGTTGGCGAGCCTTTCCAGCCTGGTATTCCGCTAATGCCTGCGCGGCCATTGCATCGAGTTTACCTGCCGCCGCGTCGGCTTCAATTTGAGCGTCCCAAGCGGCGGCATCGAATTCCGCAAACCAACGGCGGAACTCCGCTAGATCGGCTGGGGAAAGCATCGAAACAGCTTGTTCGAGTGATTTAACAGTCATGGCAACTGCTCGATGTGGAGTTGGTTTCAGCGGATCGCTCTAATTGTATCACACTGTGCAATCAGCGAAGCTGAAGTCTCAGGTTCCGTGTTTATACGAGAATTGGGCGAGCAAAACGATAATTCTCAAGTGTTATGCCTGCACGAACTGCCACTGGCCAGATTTCTCGCTCCATTCAGTGTATTGAGATTCGTCGCGAAATTGATTTTCATTCTTGAATTCAGTGGGCAATAACACAATGCCAACGTGAAATTTGCTGGCGAACGGATTATGCGTCATAAATTGCTTCCAGGGCGCTCGAAATTGATCAGACAGCGATTCCAAAGAAGTAGCCTGCTTCGCATTATTAATGAACACTGCGATTCGATAATCCGCAATGATGTCTAGCAGAACACGCAACGTCCACACGAATTCTTTGGGATCGTTTTCAATCTCGATTATAAGTTCATTATTCCAGGCGGTAGCGAAACCATTTTCATCAAGCATCCGATCGTCATTCAGATATCGACAATCGATCCCATATCGCTCAAATGATGGATGTCGATCATGCCGCGAATCTGTCTCTGGTAATAATTCTGGATGTAAGCGTCGGAATACCTGCGTTAGAAAGCAAGATTGGTAACCATCGCTACCATATTTGCTGAACCGCCGATTACAAGCTTGTTGCTTTCCAAGACTGTCAGTCGGCGCTTAAAACCAGCCACCCATCGGCGCATTAAAACCAGCCAGCTTGAGCACGGACGATTTGGCCTAATGGCCTTCTTAGCGGCAATTGCCGCGGAAGGAGGCCAAGATGGCGAATCGACTCAAGATGGCC
>DATJYL010000010.1 GCA_035499655.1 Pirellulales bacterium | reverse complement strand
TGGTTGCATCAGTTCCGACGGCTCCGCATCCGCTGGGACCGAAACCCACTCGTCCATCAGGCCTTCCTCACCCTTGCCGCAGCGATCATCTGTTATCGTACTTGGCTTAATGAAAGCTAGTTTTGTCCGGTGGCTCTTAGTTGTCGAATGCGATATCTCGCAAGCATGGCAGGCTCCTCAATTCAAAATCCGCGCCCCCAGAATACCTCTTTCACCCCTCACCGGGGAACTACAATGTATATACACCAATCGGCCGCGTCAAGCAGTTTTTTTCCAAAAAAGCTGCCCCAGCCTCACCCACTCCAAAAACCCGCATTGGGTTTATGCAAAACGCAACAGTGTAAAAGCGTGCCAGTTGCCGCCCGCTCCGGCCACGCGTCGACCAAAGAAGACGCCTCACACAACACGCTGTTACGGTGCGTGTTGGGCCGTTATTAAACGCGTCAATTGAGAGTTGGCCTCGTCCCAATGTCCCGCCCGGGCGTCGGCCACAATGCTTTCCAATGCTGCATACTCGTCGTCCGTAGCTTTTCCTTGCTGGCGATTGGCGTCCAGGTTTTTTCCCGCCGCTTCCAACCAATCGGACTTTTTGGCGCCGATGGCCGTCTTTAATTCGCCAACTACTTTTACATCGGCCTTCGAGATTGCCGGCTCGCGGTTGCAACCGAGCATCGAAAACATTGCCAGGCACGCAATCATCAACGGCATCCGCATAAGTCGCGCCCAGTAACCGATTCGAATCGAAATAAAATAATTCGTCATTGATTCATCTCCTGTGTCTCGCCGCCTGCCCGCGTAGCCATCGCCGCCCACACTAGCGGGTCGATAGTGTCGGCCGCCCAATGCACGCCGCCATCGCCCAGCAAAATGTTGCAGCCGCCGACGTGTTCGCTGTGCGTCTCGTCCACATAACCGGGAAAGGGGTCGTTGGGCGGCTTGATGACCGGCGGCGATTCATCTAGCCCCGGGCCGCAATGGAATTCCACCTGCGGAGCGGCCACGTCGCAGCCCGCCAAAAAATAGCGCGGCGCGACACGTTTCCGCTCCGGGCACTACGGCCACCCAAGTGGAATCGCTATGGGCCGGCGTTTGCTCCGAAAAAAACATCGTCCGGCTCAGCCCGTCGGTAATGTCCTTGATCCGGATTTTGCTGTTGCGGAAGAACACGCCGTCTGCCAGTTTGCGAATTTGCGCGTCGTCAGGATTATCCGCCCACACGTCGGGCTTGCCGGAGCAGGCCACCTAATGCGAACGCGAAAACACCGCCAGTGCCGCGCCGCTGGTGTCTTTCACCGTGTACGTGAGCGAATCGTCGCTGACCGAGGGGCAGCGAAACTCCGCCAGAGGCGTGATGGCCGCTGTGGCATTTTTTGGGTCCCACGCCGGCACGGTTAGGTCAAACGTCTTCTGTGTGGACGCTTCTTCCATAAATGGCAATGCCTGGAACAGGCAGGCCCAACCCGGCCCGGCATCGCCAGTGTCGGCATTGGCCGCGCCCATCACCCCACCCGGCTGCGAAATATATCCGCTCGGAAACGCGCCTTTCGCCCCGTGAAAATTCTGCAGCGCTAGCCCGATTTGCTTCAAATTATTGCTGCACTCCGAGCGCCGATCCGCCTCGCGGGCCGACTGCACCGCCGGCAACAATAACGCAATCAAAATGCCAATGATGGCGATCACCACCAGCAGTTCGACCAACGTAAAACCGCACCGCGCATTCACGCATAAACTCCGGTCTGAACGAAGGACTAAATGGACACTCTCTGATCCATCATAGTCAATATAACACCAAATTGCGACAACTACATCTGCGTCTGCATCAACAAGTTCGGCATCAAAAATCGAAATGACTTGACACGACAAACATGCGCGACAATAATCATCGTCCATGAACCGAGTGCGTGACTGATTAATCTCTTAAACAGGAGTGATTTCATGAGCACTTGCACAAAGGTAAAAGAGCACAAACACCTGCACGGCCCAGGCTGTGGCCACCTGGCAATTCAGCATGACGGCCATGTCGATTATTTACACGACGGGCACTTGCATCATGTCCACGGAGATCATGTGGACGAATGTGTGATCGCGGTATCCGCCACCAATCCTGACGGTTGCACACCCGGCCACAAATGTAGTGGGCATGAGCAGGGCCACGTTCACGGGCCGAATTGCGGTCATCCACAAATTCCCCATGGCGACCACGTTGACTATTTGGTGAATGGCCACCTGCATCATCCGCATGGCGACCATTGCGACGATCACGGACCGGTGAACGTGAAGTCGTAGAGCGATCAGCCGCGTATTACTTCATGGAGTCGATGTTAAAGCCCGAGCTACGTCGGTTCGGTATGCCGACAGAGCCGGCAGATAGCCCACGAGCGATGCCAGTACAATCAATCCCGGTATTAAAATTAACTCCGAGCCGGGCACAAATTGCAAGAAGTTCACGGCCACTCCGGTGTAATCGGTAATCGTGGGTGCCGCCGCGCCAACCAGCAGGTGGCCCGCCAGCCAGCCCACGGCTCCGCCTCCTAGCGCCAGCATAATCGACTCGGTCAACACGATCATCATGATTTTGCCTCGGTGGGCACCCAATGCCCGCATCACGGCAATTTCGTGTCGGCGTTCCGACATGGAATTATAGATGCTCACCAGAATTGCAATGCCCGCTACGATCACGATTAATACCGTGAGCACCAATAAGATCATTTGAGTGGGACGCACGAACGTGTTGGTAAGGACGGTAATTTCCTTAATGGGCTCAATCGCTTGTGCGATAAATTCCTTGTTCACATGCTTGACCAAATCGGGCGCTACCAATTCAGGGGGCGCCCCGCCAATGCTGGCCGTGCGGATGAGCACGTCGGTCACTTCGCGCTGGTCCTCGGGGAGGGGCTTGTCGAGCACCTCGTCCTCAGGGTTTTCTTCCTTTTCGCCCGGCTTGTGCTCCTCTTCGACGTGGCCTTTGGCATGGTCGGGAATCAGAAAAAAGCCTTCCATGTTCACAAATGCGGCCCGATCGACCGGCGTACTGGTGCGGTCCAGCACTCCCACGATCTTAAACGCAATGTGTTTTTCCCCTCCCACGCCGTGTTGGGGTTGGAAGCTGTCGCCAACCTTTAGATTGAGATGTTTGGCCACTTCCGCGCCGATCACGGCCGTTCTGAATTGTTCTTGCTTAAAGTTTTCTCCGGCAGAAAATGTGGAATGCAGCAGTTTGGTGAACATTTCCGGCGTGGTGCCGACCACGCGGTATTGACCGTTTTCGCCGACCACGTCGCCCAGGCACACGGGAATGGCCACATCCACATCGTCGGCATACTTGCCATCTTTGTGATCGCTCCGCTGGGCGGCAGGCAGAAATTCCTTGTAATAATCCCAGGGGATATTTTCGATGGGCCGGTTCAGGTAATAAACCGTGTTCAGCAGCAGATCCAACCGGCCCCCTTTAGCGCCGATGATCACGTTGTAACCCAGTGAGTTGCCGGAAGCGAACGATTTTTCCACGACTTGTCCGATAATCAATACCGCCACGACCAACGAGACTCCCAGCGCCATCGAGAGGCCCGTGAGCACCGAAGCCAGCGCTCGTTGCTGAATGCTGCGCCAGGCAATTTTCCAAAGATTCATGGTGCGAAGATCCTAATAAAAGAGTTGAAAAGTTAAAGATGATTCACGAAAGCTTCAGGATTCACTTGCGCCCAATCAGCGTTGCTATTTTGCTGATCCGGCTGTTGCCAGATTGATATTCTCTAAATTTTCTACCCGTTCAAATTGCTTGGCAACTTCCGGCGTATGCGTTACTAACACCAGAGCCACATGTTCTTCGCGGCAGGTCTCGCGAATTAGATCGATGACTTGCTGCTGATGCTGCGTGTCAATGTTCGCCGTCGGCTCATCGGCCAACAACAGTTTCGGTTTATTGGCCAAAGCCCGGGCTACTGCGACGCGCTGCTGTTCGCCGACCGAAAGCTGCGCGGGCTTATGGTGCAGCCGTTTCGCCAAACCCACACGATCCAACAGATGTCGCGCTCGTTCGGGCTTGGGCCGCCCCGTGGCGAACGACATGCCCAGCAACACGTTTTCCAACGCCGTGAAACCAGGCAGCAGGTTAAAGGTTTGGAAAACGTAGCCGATTTTGTCGGCTCGAAATCGATCGCGCCCAGCTTCGGGCAATTGCACGATGTTGACGCCGTCGATGCGAATGGTGCCTGCATCGGGCCGGCTGATCCCGGCAATTAAATGCAAGAGCGTGGTTTTTCCCGAGCCACTGCGCCCGATGAGTACGATCTGCTCACCGGCCTCGACGCGAAATTGGTGCACATCAAGAATCGGCAGTACCCCTCCGCCCGGTTCGACGAATGATTTTTTGACATTTTCCAGAATAAGCATGATTCGTTTACACTTTGAGTAATTTGTTGACAAGAAACATCAGTCCAAATCCCGCCACAACAACCAACCATAACCACATGACATTGCCCTCTTCTTCCGCTTCAGGAAGCAAGTGGGCGGCACCAATAAACAGGAACGAGCCGGCAAAAAACCCCAATAGGTCGGCAATCAATCCCTGAGAAATCGACATTCCCAGCGCCGCCGAGCAACCAATTACCGGAGCAATTGCATCGGCCAGAAGCCAGCCAATTGATGCCCGCAGTGCGCCGCCCGATCCCAAAACCACACCGACGGTCGAAACTCCATCACCGAAGTCATGGGCAATCACGGCCAAAGCGACAAGTCCGCCGATCGTTGAGTTTGCCTGAAAAGCGCTGCCGATTGCAAACCCATCGAGGAAGCTGTGAACCGTGAGACCAAATGCAGCCACCGACGCAAACGCCGCTTTTCCTTGACGTTTTTCATGCACCGCCGCTCCCCGGTGAACGAATTGTTCCAAACTGTAATACACGAGGAATCCCATGGCAGCGCACTGAAGAACTTGTTTGACAGTCGATTCCCCAGATTGTCCTACAACTTCAAAGGCATCCGGCAGCAGATCGAGCAAGGCTGCGGCCACAAGAATACCGGCGGAAAATCCCATTACGAGGTAGAGTTGCTTCCGCCAACGCAGCGCAAACATTCCGCCGAAGGCGGTCGAGAAGAACGTGATCGCGGAAAGTGCGATGGCTGTCATAAAGCATTCGACCCTCGAACCACGAGCAGTTTCATACTTCGGCCCACAGGAGAGACTTTGGCTGTGCGCACCAACATGAGCATGATGACTCCAGTGGCCAACAACACCACGCTTGCTGGTTCAGGCACCAGTACGTTCTCGCCGCTCGTGAACAAACTCAGCAGCCCTTGCAAATCGCCATTGTTAATTTTGCCGTCGCTGTTGATGTCGCCGAAGGCCATTAGTTCGAAATTGGTCAAGTTATTGTTGGCTTGATAGGCGCTCAAGTTCGTTAAAGCGTTCATCATGGCTGGAATGTCCGCGGCGTCGACTTGCCCATCGCGATTGAAATCGCCAAACGGCACGAGGTTGTCCGTCACCCAAGTTTGGGCTTGTTGGAAAACCGACAAACTCTCGTTGTTGTCGAACATCACAAAAAAAGGCAGCGAATCCGCCACGCCAGGATATGGCGTTTGCGCGTCGGACTCCAACAACTTATCCCGCATCTCAAACAGATAAATGCCGTCGGCGGGCGTCGAATTTGTGCCGGCCTGCAACTCCGTCCACATGTGTTTGTGCATTCCGCCATAGGCATCGACGTTTTGCAGTGGAAAGCCGGGTTGAAAACCTGTGCCCGTGCCGATCGTCACTGAACCCAGTTTTTGTCCGGGCAGCGAACCGGGCAGGTACATCTGCAGCGTTTCGCCCGCAGGCACGTTGCCGAACGAAACCGGACCGTCGCCGCTCCAGTATTGCAGACTGCTCATCACGTCGAACGACATCCAACTTCCCTGCGGAAGATTACTCGGGGTGTATCCGCTGGTAGTGGCCAGTCCGTGCGTGCCAGGATCTTCATCGAAATAAGGATCCTGATAGTCG
This sequence comes from Pirellulales bacterium, assembly GCA_035499655.1. Taxonomy (NCBI): domain Bacteria; kingdom Pseudomonadati; phylum Planctomycetota; class Planctomycetia; order Pirellulales; species Pirellulales bacterium. The sequence continues at coordinate 11,765 of DATJYL010000010.1, read as the reverse complement.
CCGAAGTAATAAGAGAAAACCCGGAGGGGGTTGACCGTTAGGTAGACCGGGTTAAACGAATTGTCGCCGGCATCGTCGTAACCGAAGGTCGCAAGGCTTTGCTGTCCAGACGACAGGGTAACGAGTCGAGGAGCAATATCGTACACGGCACGAGCCGGCCCCGCGCAAACCAGAAACAATAGCGCGGCCGCAAAAATCGAAACGGATAAAAATCGCATAACTTATCTCCCGGAAGCAAGAGCCTCTTCGTGATGATTGGTAAAGGCGTGTTGCCGACGGACGCCGCACTTGCGGCGACGCCCATCGACAACAGCGCGTTAAAAAACCCGTTTGAATTTCAGCAATCTGCTAAACACTTTTCACTTTGATGGAAAGCCGTCGACTCAGGCACACACCCATCAAAGCCAACCCACCCAAACCGGCCAAAACAAAGCTCGCTGGCTCCGGCACCACACTGTTTTGGTAAGCCACTGCCGCATCTACCGGATCGTCGGGGTCGTCGTAAACGGCAAGGGGATCGTAGATTACCCAAAACGGCAGCGAATTGCTGATGCCTGGATACGGCGTGACCTGATCCGAACTCAGCAACCTCAAATCCATTTCAACCATGTAAATGCCGTCGGGACTCGGTTCGGTGGCCATGGATCCATAAACGATGGAAGACTGCAAATGCACATGCAGACCTTCGTCGCCCGCCGAATAAGTATCCGGCGGCGTAAAGTTGCCCCCCACCTGGCCAATTAAAAATCCAGATTGAGTCCCCGTTGTTCCTGTCACGCCCACATAACTGGAACCAAGTTGCAAATAGAGCGTGTTACCCGAGTTCGCCGCGACAAACGTCGAGCCGTTCCAATACTGCAAGTTGCTGAGCACGTCAAAGCTCAGCCAGCTTCCGTCCGGCAAACCGCTGGGCGTGAACCCACTGCCGACCGCCAGCGCATGGAAGCCCGGGTCGGTGGTGATATTTGGCCCCGGATCGTCCATATCGAATTCGAACACGCGGGGTGGGGTTGGCGTCAGCGCCTCATCCGTCGGCGCTTCGTCGTCATAGCCATACGTGACAATCGCACCACCTTCTACACGCGGCGAAACGTCAAAATCGGCACGGGCCGCCGTGGCCCACACGAAAAAAAACAAAGCGGCTATCGAAATCAAATGGCGAAAAAATCGCATGTCAAGTCCCTTTCTCAAGTTGTTGATCAATCGGAATGAATGAAATTAAAAGATGCCGTCTTCACTGGTTCATGCCGGGCGGAATGGCAAAATTAAAAGGCGTGTTTGCCCAGGTGGAAATCTGCGTTGCGGAAATCCAATCCACGTGACCGTCGGCGTACAAGTAGTTCGCCCCGTCGCCGTGCCGGTCGACTTGCACTTCGCCGGTGATGGCGGCCCACACACCGTTTTGCAAAATGACCGACTTCAAAAACCATTTGTAGCTGTGGACGTGGTCCTCCGTGAGTTCCACCGGCAGCGAATTCGCGACCTCATACGTCACAATGGTTTTAGAACTCTGCTTCAGCTTCCAAGCATTCAAAAAATTAGGCGGCGGACACTCCGTCGATAAATACGCACTCAGCGCATAGCTGGTCATTTTTAACGCCAGGCGGGCATCCCCGTTGGGATCGTCCGGACAAATCCTGATGGCATCCACGTCTTCCATGAAAGGCGCAACCGTGTAAATCCACGCCGTGGTGTACAAGCCCGAGGTTGGGTCCGGATTGACTCCGGCCGAACCCGTGGTTTGCGGCCACAGGCCGTTGTGCACGTCGCAATAGCGCCGCAGGGCCAAACCGACTTGCCGCAGGTTGCTAGAACACTGCGTACGTCGAGCCGCCTCGCGGGCAGACTGCACGGCCGGCAGCAACAGCGCAATCAAGATGCCGATGATGGCAATCACCACCAGCAACTCGACCAACGTAAAACCACCATGCGCATGACCAAGCGCGCGCCTACGCGCATTCATCGGTGCGTCCTCCAAACGAGCATGCTCACCGCCGGCGCAGACGAAAGCGCAAGCAGTTCGCAAACGAAGTTTCAGCGCAAACGACGGTTACTTCGGGGCGCAAGCAGCGAACGAGAAGCCAATCGCTAGACGATTAGCGAATTCGCCGCTGTGCCATACAAAGATGTCGCTAAGCGACCGGCGGCGCACGAGGCTGCGCTGAAGAGAAGAGCGCCGGGCAATGAATCGATTCAACCGGGCTCGAAGAAAGAATTTCGCAGGCCACCAGCGCGGCAACGGCTGGCGGCGGTGGAACAAAATGTTGCCCTACGGCTTGAAATTGACAAATCGGGCAATTGTCGCAATCGTGACAATGGCCGCTGGGCGATTGAACTGCGAGGGCAGGTCCCGTCTGTGATGACAAACCGACTAAAGTCACCTGTGCGGTAATCTCGGCCGAAGCAACCGCCGCCGGGGCCGATTGCTGCGCCTGATCGCAACAACCATCGTCATCCAAAAACTCGTGCAGCCCTTGCCCCCACAGCGCAATCACGCCGTACCAGGCCAGCAAAACTCGGGCTGTTAGACGGTAAAACATCGGTCGAACTAAGGTGCGAGTGGCGAAAGTAAAGCCGCCGCTGGAAAGCACGGCCTATTGCAATCGCATTGCAATAAGATACCAACCCTTGCTTCGGCAGTCAACGAGTATACGGATTTGGACCCGGTTGGGATCGTTGACAGCCCCCCTTGATAAGCGGTTAAATAACGTGTTTCTCCTCAAACAGCCGTTTAGTCGTAACCTGCACGCAGCGAAGAAGTTCAGGGGGAGTTTGACATACCGTGACCGTCGAACCGCAACATCAACACGCCATCGAAAAAGCCGACGTGCTGATTGAAGCCCTGGGCTGGATTCGCCGCTTCCGCGACAAGATCACCGTCATCAAGCTCGGCGGCAGCGTGATGGAAGACGCCAATGCCTTGCGGCATTTGCTCATCGACGTGGTCTTCATGGAAAGCGTCGGCATGCGGCCGGTCGTGGTGCATGGCGGCGGGGCGGCCATCAGCCGGGCAATGGATGCCGCTGGGCTCAAACCGCGGTTCATTCAGGGACGCCGCTACACTGATGACGCCACACTGAAAATCGTAGAACAAGTCCTGGCCTACGAAACCTGCGAGCAAATTGCCCACTCGATCGAAGAATTCGGCGGCCGCGCCATGCCGTTGAATTTTCGCACCACGAATGTGCTGTTCGGCGAGCGGATGACACTGAAAGACGATGCCGGCGGCGACATCGATTTAGGACACGTCGGCACCGTCACGCGGGCTGACCGCACCACCATCGAAAACTTGTGCTATGCTGGCCAAGTGCCCGTGATTCCGTCGATGTGCTTGGGCCCCGGCGGTGAAAAGCTCAACGTCAATGCCGATACCGCCGCCACCGCCGTCGCCACGGCGCTGGGCGCGGAAAAGTTGATTTTTCTAAGCGACGTCAACGGCGTGCGCCGCAAAAAAGACGATCCCGACACGCTCATCCATTCGCTCACCGCCGAACAAGCCCGGCAGATGATTCGTGACGGCGCGATTGAAAGCGGCATGATTCCCAAGGTCCAGGGTTGTTTAGACATTCTTGACAAGGGCGTGCGGAAAATTCACATCATCGACGGCCAGCTCCGCCATTCCCTCCTGCTGGAAATCTACACCAACAAAGGAGTAGGCACCGAAATGGTCCGAGATGAATGATCACCTGAAAACATCCATGAATGCGAACCAAAAGCAAGGTGGCCTGTCATCCATCTTTCCCAACGGGGCATGCTAAACCGCAAGCGCGGGTCGGATCGCTGTGAAAATTCCGAAAATATACAAAGCCATTAATTTATAACCACTCACTCCATCCCATGCCCGACACCGCCACCATGTCGTCCCCTGAAACCATCGAACTGTTCCAAAAATACGTGGTGCCCAATTATGCCCGGTATCCAGTGTCGCTGGTCCGCGGCGAGGGCTCCTATGTGTGGGATGCCGAAGGAAATCGCTATTTGGATTTCTTTCCCGGCTGGGGGTGCAATCTGCTCGGGCACTGTCCGCCGGCGGTGGTCGAAGCGGTACAAGACCAGGTGGCCACGCTGATTCACGTGCCCAACACCTGGCACACGCCTTGGCAAGGGCAATGGGCCCAAGCGCTGTCCGAACGCAGCTTTGGCGGGCAAGCGTTTTTCTGTAATTCCGGCACCGAAGCCAACGAGGCCGCCATTAAATTGGCCCGGCTGCACACGCCCAAAGAACGCTACAAAATTATCACCTTCACCGGAGGGTTTCATGGCCGCACGTTGGGCGCCACCGCCGCCACGGCCCAGCCCAAATATCACGAAGGTCTGGGACCGCTGATGGCCGGATTTGTGTACGCCCCGTTCGGCGATTTGAACGCCGTGAAGAATTTGATCGACCGCGAAACGGCCGCCATTTTGGTCGAGCCGGTCCAAGGCGAAGGGGGCATTAACATTCCGCCGGCCGATTTTCTCCCCGGTCTTCGCCAACTCTGCGACGAAAATAATGTGCTTCTCATGTTCGACGAAGTGCAAACCGGCTGCGGCCGTACCGGTCAGTGGTTTGCCTATCAACACTTCGACGTCACGCCCGACGTCATGACGCTGGCCAAAGCCGTTTGCGGCGGCATTGCGGGTGGCGTGCTGTTGACGAAGCCGGAAATCGCCCCGAGTTTGCGCCCCGGCATGCATGCGGCCACGTTTGGCGGCAACCCGATTGCGGCCCGCGCCGGAGTGGCGTATATCGAAGCGGTGGAAAACGAAAATTTGCTCGAACATGCCCGCCACATCAGTGATCTTTTCTGCGCACGCCTGGAAAAACTGCAGCAGGAGTGCAATCTCATCCGCCAGGTGCGAATTTTGGGATTGATGATCGGCGTGGAACTTGCTGCCGACGGCGCGCCCATTGTCAAAGGCTGCCTCGACAAACGGCTGCTCGTTAATTGCACTCACGGCACCGTCCTGCGCCTGCTGCCAGCGTTGAACATTAGCGAAAACGAAGTTCACGAAGGCTGCGATATTTTAGCCGAGGTGATGAAACAAGAGCCGAAAGGTTAGGCGTGCTAAACCGCAAGCGCGGCGCGAGCCGTGCAGCCAAAACGTCGCACACGTTGTGCCTTCGAATTTTCCATTCCACATTCCACATTCCCCACTCCTCATTTCTGCCTGCCACATGCGACATTTGCTTTCCGTCACCGACTTTTCTTCCGCCGAAATCGAACGTGTGTTCGCCATCACGGCCGATCTGAAATCGAAGTATGCCCAAGGGGTGCGAGAGGCGATTTTGCCGGGCCGCACCATCGGCATGCTATTCGAAAAACCTTCGCTGCGCACGCGGGTCAGCTTTGAAGCCGGCATGGTGCAACTGGGCGGCGGAAGTTTGTTCCTGGGCAGCGACGTGGGCTTCGGCTCGCGGGAAAGCATGGCCGATTTCTCCCGCGTCCTCAGCCAATATGTGGACGGCATTGTCATTCGCTCCAAGCGGCACGATACCGTGGTCGAAGTCGCGCAGCACAGCACCTGCCCGGTGATCAACGGCCTGACCGATTACGCCCACCCCTGTCAGGCGATGGCCGATTTGTATACCCTGCGCGAACTGGTCGGCAAGTTAAACGGCCTGACGCTGGCTTTTGTGGGTGATGCCAACAACGTGGCCCGCAGTTTGGTGGAAGGCTGCGGCCGGCTGGGAATGAAAATTGTCGTGGCTTCGCCGGCGGGTTACCAATTCACCGCGGACGATGTGACCCGCTTCAATCGCGAAATTCCGCAGCTTAATTTGACGCTAACTGCCGATCCTGTGGCCGCCGTCAAGGGCGCAGTGGCGGTGTATACCGATGTTTGGGCCAGCATGGGGCAGGAAGCCGAAGGGGCGAAACGCCGCAAAGATTTCGCCGCCTATCAAGTCAACGCCGGGCTGATGAAACAGGCGCCGGCCGAGGCTTATTTCATGCACTGCTTGCCGGCCCATCGCGGGGAAGAAGTCACCGATGAAGTCATCGACAGCCCCCACAGCGTGGTCGTGCAACAGGCCGGCAACCGCATGCACGTGCAGAAGGGCATTCTCGCGTGGTTGCTGAGTCGTTAAATTAGCGTGGATATAACCACGGAGACACAGAGGCACGGAGAAGAAAGGAATGTAAGAAGTAGGATTTAGAATGTAGCATGTAAGAATTGCGGAACTCGTCCTTATATCTACTTCCTACATCATAAATTTATTGCCTCTCTGTGCCTCTGTGTCTCCGTGGTGAAATTAGATTATCAAATTATGCGGCACGATGGTCGAAAAAACGACGAGCTTCGCCCGTTGAAAATTACTCGCCGGTTCACACGCACCGCGCCGGGCAGCGTATTGTTCCAGGCCGGAGGCACCACGGTGTTGTGTACGGCCTCGGTCGATCCTAAAGTGCCCGAGTGGATGGCCGGCAAAGGGCGCGGCTGGCTTACCGCGGAATACAACATGCTCCCGGGCAGCACCAGCCCAAGGAAAAAACGCGAACGTGACGGAAAGACGGATGGTCGCACCACCGAAATCCAACGCCTGATCGGCCGCAGCCTACGGGCCATTATCGATTTGGATGCCATCGGCGAACGAACCGTCGCCGTCGATTGCGATGTGCTGGAAGCCGATGGCGGCACACGCACCGCCAGCATCACGGGAGCCTACATCGCGCTGGTCGATGCGCTCAATTCTTTGCCAGTGGAAGCAGGCGGAGGCACTGCACCCAAAAAAATTCTCTCCGCCAGTGTGGCTGCTGTCAGTGTCGGCATAGTCGAAGGCCAACCGCTGCTCGATCTCGACTATTCCGAAGACGTTGACGCCGCCGTCGACATGAACGTGGTGATGACCGGCGACGGCCGCTTCATCGAAGTGCAAGGCACGGGCGAAGAAGCCACGTTCACCGAAGACGAATTGCAAACGCTGTTGCGGTTGGCCAAGCAGGGCATCGAACAGTTGACGACGGTTCAACAAGCCGCGCTCCTGTAGGAGGCGAATTCTTTCGCCGACTTTGACCGATTCGCGATTCCGTCGAGGAAAGGATTCCTCTCCTACAATTCCCGCGCGACCAACGGTCGCGGCTTTATAATTCTTGCCCCTCTCTCGCCCTTCGTCCCTCGCCCTAGCTATACATCCCCTCCACGCCCGTCGCTTCGAAGGCATTGCGAAAATGCTCAATCGTCGGCCGGTTGGCTCCGTGCGGCCAGGTGACCGCCACCACGTCAAACCGCGATGGATTTTCCAGCAGCCCATGCCGTTTCAAATAGAACAGCGCGGCCCGGGTTATATGCCACTGCTTGCGGGCGTCGACGGCTTCAGCCGGTCGGCCAAATTGCATGGTTCGCCGGGTTTTGACTTCCACGAACACCACGCATCGCCCGTCAACCGCCACCAAATCCAACTCGCCGCCCCGCAGCCGCAGACCTCGGGCGACAATTTTGTAACCTTGGCGCTTGAGATGTTTTTCCGCGGCTCGCTCGCCCAAATAACCCAGCGGCTTGGTCTGCCAGAATTTGGCCCAGCGCGAGCGAATTGCCCCGGGCCAGTGCATAGATGAACCTCGTGCTCTAAAACTAACCGCAGAGGCGCTGAGACGCAGAGTAGATTTTATTTATGAACTGCCCTCTCCGCGCCTCTGTGTCTCTGCGGTTCAGTGTCTCCGCGGTTCAATCGAAGCTCACACAGCCGCCGGCTCGCGCTTGGCTTCTTCCTTGCGCTTGGGTTCGGCCGCGACGGTCTCCTCGCCGGGCACAACCACATCTTGCTTTTCGCCGCGGCGCTGACGGAGCCGGACGGCTTTGCCGACCCGATCGCGCAGGAAGTACAACTTGGCCCGACGCACTACGCCGCTGCGCTTGACTTCGATTTTGGCGATTTTGGGCGAATGCAGCGGAAACTTCCGCTCCACGCCTTCGCCTTGCACAATGCGGCGAACGGTGAACATTTCGCGGCTGCCGGAACCGCTGCGGGCAATCACCACGCCGTTGAAAATTTGGATGCGCTCTTTTTCGCCTTCCAGAATGCGGGTATGCACGTCGATGGTGTCGCCGATAGCGAATTCGGGCACATCAGCCTTCAGGCTGCTTTTTTCGACGAGTTCAAGAATTTGCTGGCTCATTTTTACTTGCGTGATTAACGTGTGTGTTGGCCGCCAAGTGTGGTGAATCCAAAGAGAAAATGTAGCCGCGGCTGTCCTCAGCCGCTGGGGACAGCGGCCACTACATTCCTCGAAGCAGTGAACTAGTAGTGTAACTGGTTTTTCGGCCGCACCCAAGGGGGACTGTGGCAACTTCCCTGCGATGGCGCACGACCCGCGCAACAGTTTGATCTTCAACGAGTTACTTCATCAAATTTTACGACTGCGGCGACTTTCCGGCCACCTTCGCTTGTTCGCCGGACAGTAAATCCTGCCGCCGCTCCCCCGTAATCTGCAAACTTTGCTCCGCACGCCATCGGGCAATGGCCTCATGATCGCCGCTGATGAGTACTTCCGGCACGGTCAGACCGCGGTATTCCCTGGGCCGGGTGAAATGGCCGGCTTCCAACAGCCGCGGGGTGGCTGGAGTCCAGGCCGCCGAGCCCCCAGCAGATTTTTTTTCTCCGGGTAGTGATTGGACGGAAAACGAATCGCAGCGGGCGCTGTCTTCATCGCCGAGCACGCCGGGCACCAGGCGAATGACGGTGTCGATCAGCACCATGGCCGGCACTTCGCCGCCGCCGAGAATGTAATCGCCGATGGAAATTTCGTCGGGCTTGAGAATCTGCCGGACCCGGTCGTCAAAGCCTTCGTACCGGCCGCAGAGCAGCAGCAGGCGTTTGTGACCGGCCAATTCTTCCACAATCGGCTGCGCGAGTTTGCGCCCGGTCGGCGTGAGCATGATGAGATGGCCGGGTGCGATCTCGTTAGCAGGCCCTGGCATTTTTTGGACGGCTTCGACAGATTCCACAACCGGTTCCACCTTGAGCAGCATTCCCGGGCCGCCGCCATAGGGCCGGTCGTCCACCACCTTGTGCTTCCCCTGGGCCCAATCGCGGATGTTGTGCAAATTAACCTGCACCAACCCGCGCTCAATTGCCAGCTTAAGCAAACTCTGGCTGAGATAGCCGGAAAACATTTCCGGAAACAGCGTCAAGACATCGAATCGCATGGCAGATCAAGAAAAGAAACACCCCGTGGATCAAGCTCTTAAGCAATTTGACTTTTTGAGATCACTTCGACGGCAAAATACAGGAGCGCATCAATTGCCAGGGCTATCAGCAAAGCAATCGTGGAAAGAATTGTGTCTCTGTTAGTTATGCCGCGCGCCTTTAGCACTAAACACCAGCACAGTATTCCAACGCAATAAAAGGGAAGCAGCCGGAACACAGCAATAACGCCAAAGAACCAAAAAAGCTCGTAGAACGTCCACAAACCAGATTTGACGTGAAGCCATTCTAGAAAAATCAGCCCAAATATAAAAATCGCAGCGATCGCAGTGCACAACCAAATTAATGCGCGTGCACAGGCCCAACAATAGCCGACCGTAACACATCCACGTTGCACTTGCCGGGACCGTAATGTCGTTACTCCGAAGATTAACCAAACATTCACCAATACTAACACAATGATGATGTCGGTCGGATTCGAAAACAAACTGGTGTACGGGCTCATCTGAGCCTCACTCAAACGTCACTCCGCTGCGGGCGCTGTTGCTTCCACGCCGCCGGAGGATTCAGCGGGGGCGCTTTCGGCCGGGGCTTCTTCGGCTTTCTTGGGCTTGGCGATCAGCTTCGGCTCGCCGGCATCGGGCACGACTTTGGGCGCTTTGTATTGAGCGACGGCCGCTTCTTGCTCTTTCAGGTGCGTTCCTTCCGGGCCGTATTTTTTAATCAGAATGCTGACGCGGTCCGAAGGTTTGGCTCCCACGCCCAGCCAGTATTTCACCCGATCGTGGTTGAGCTGGCAGCGGGCGTCGGTGAGCGGAATCATCGGATCGTAACTGCCGATTTCTTCAATCACCCGACCATCGCGCGGGGCGCGGGAGTCGGTAGCGCAAATGCGAAAATAAGAGCGGTGCTTCCGCCCTAAGCGTTTCATGCGAATTTTAACGGCCACGTGGGTCTCCTTTGAAGCGACTAGCAATTAGCGATTAGCAACTAGCGACAGACACGCTTAGTGTAACTGCTGCGGCTAGTTGCTAGTGGCTAGCCGCTAGTTGCTGTTAGTTTTTTAGTTTCTCGATTCTCGTTTCTTTTTGCGCAGTTCTTTCTCGCGCTGTTTTTTCATTTTCCGTTTTTCGTCGGCGGTCAGGCGTTTGCCGGTGCCGATTTTTTTGGCCGAAAGTTGGCTCCCTGGATTCAGAAAGCCGCCTGACTGCAATTGTTGCATTTTACGCATTCTATCGCGCATGCCCAGCCCCGACATCTCTTTCATCAACGAGGCCATGCCGTCGAATTGCTTGACCAGGTCGTTCACTTCGTGCGGTTCCACGCCGCTGCCGGCGGCAATTCGGCGGCGCCGGCTTTGATCGATTACGCCTGGATTGCGGCGTTCCTCCGCTGTCATCGAATCGATCATGCCATTTAGACGGTGGATTTCCGCCTCGTCGAATTGCTCCATCAATTCGTTCAATCCCCCCATGCCCGGCATCATGCCCATCATTTTTTTCATCAGGCCGGGTCGGGCCAATTGGCTCATCTGTGCCCGAAAATCATCCAGTGTGAACTCGCCTTGGCGCATCCGCGCTTCGGCCTTGGCCATTTCTTCCTGGTCGAATTCGCGCTGCGCGGTTTCGACCAGCGAAAGCATGTCGCCCATGCCCAAAATGCGGCTGGCCATGCGGTCCGGATGGAATTCCTCCAGGTTGTCCAAATGCTCGCCGGTGCCGATGAATTTGATCGGCACGCCCGTGACTTGCTTGACCGACAACGCCGCGCCGCCGCGGGCATCGCCATCCAGCTTGGTCATCACCAGCCCGTCCAGCTCCAGCGCCTCGTTGAAGGCTTTGGCGCTGTTGACGGCGTCTTGGCCCGTCATGCCATCGACCACCAGCAGCACTTGGTCGGGCTCCACGCGCTTGTCGATCCGCTTTAGTTGCTCCATCAACTCATCGTCAATGTGCAACCGGCCGGCGGTATCGAGAATCACGACCGCGATGCCTTCCTCCTTGGCTTTGCGAACCGCGTTGTGGCACACCACCACCGGATCGGGCGCGCCCCGTTCACTGTAAACGGCCAAACCCAATTGCTCGCCGATCACGTGCAACTGATCGATGGCTGCCGGGCGCTGCAAGTCGGCGGCGACTAACATCACGCGCCGGCCACGCTGCTGAATTAAGCGGCCCAGCTTGCCGCAGGTGGTGGTTTTGCCGGAGCCTTGCAGGCCGCACAGCATGAGGATGTTGGTCCCCTCGTGCATGTTCAACGAGTGATCGACCGGGCCCATCAGGTTGACGAGCTCCCGATGCACAATGCCGACAAGCTGCTCGGTGGGTCGCAGCGCTTGCAGCACCTTCTCGCCCACCGCATCTTCGCTGACGCGGTTGATGAACTCCTGGGCGACGTCGTAATTCACGTCGGCTTCCAACAGCGCGGTGCGGACCAGTTCCAACCCTTCGCGCATGTTCGCTTCGCTCAGCTTGGCTTTGCCGCGCAAGCTGCGCATGGCTTCCGACAGGCCGTTTTGGATCGTTTCGAACATGGGGGTCGATGCAAACTGAGAATGGACGCCGAAACCGCCCGCGGATTGCAACTTAGCCCCAGGGATCGCATTCCCAGGGATTCAGCGGGACAGAACCACGTATTT
>DATJYL010000009.1 GCA_035499655.1 Pirellulales bacterium | reverse complement strand
TTGTGGTTCATTTAGCAGCTGGATTATTTGAGAGCTGCATTCTGGGGAAAACGGAGTTTGAGGGAGCATGAGCGACACCAACGGACAGGCCATGATCGAGGCCGTGGGATTGTCAAAATACTACGGTGATTTCGCGGCCATCGATGATATTTCGTTCCAAGTGAACCAAGGAGAAGTGGTGGCTTTTCTGGGGCCCAACGGGGCTGGAAAAAGCACTACGATGAAACTCCTGACGGGCTATTTGGCCCCCTCGGCAGGCACGGCGCGAATTTCCGGACACGACATGGCGCGGGATCGATTGGCGGCCTCGCAGCGGCTGGGCTATTTGCCGGAAAACGGTCCGCTGTATGTGGACATGACCCCCCGCAGTTTACTGGAATTCTTTGCCGACGCCCGGGGAATGTCGCCGCAGCGGAAAAAACAACGCATTGATGCGGTGGTCGAGTTGTGCGCTTTGAAATCGGTGATCGGCAAGGCGATAGGCAAATTATCGAAGGGCTATCGGCAGCGCGTGGGCATGGCCCAAACCTTGCTCCACGAGCCCGACGTATTGATTTTGGACGAGCCGACCGCGGGGTTGGATCCGAATCAAATTCACGAAGTGCGCGAAACCATTCGGCGGCTGGGCCGGGAGAAGACCATTTTGATTTCGACGCACATCATGCAGGAAGTCGAGGCGATCGCCACACGGGTCTTGTTCATCAACGAGGGCCGATTGGTGTACAACGGCACGCCCGCGGAATTGACTAAAGATGGTTACTCGTTGGACGAACGATTTCGAGTTCTTACCGCCGCCGTGCCGACGTGAAGCGGCGGACGTGCCGAATTGCAAGCGGCTGATAACATTCTGAACCCTGAACCCTGAAACTTGAACCAGGCGATGAATCCACACGTTATTCGAGCGATTTTCCGGCGGAATTTCGTCAGCTATTTCAGCAACCCCACCGGCTACGTGTTTATTTGCGTGTTCGTGTTGCTGGGGTCGTTTTCCGCGTTTTGGCCGGACGAATTTTTCAATGCCAATTTAGCAAACCTGGATCAACTGAATCGTTGGTTCCCGTACATTATGTTGGTGTTCATCCCAGCCATCACGATGAGCATTTGGGCCGATGAGCGCCGGCAAGGGACCGATGAATTATTGTTGACGATTCCGGCGGCCGACATCGACGTAGTGTTGGGCAAATATTTTGCGGCGGTGGCAATTTTCAGCGTGTCGCTGTTGTTTTCGCTGTTTTGCAATTGGGCGGTGCTAAACACGCTGGGTGTGCCTGACGTCGGTTTGTTGTTGGGCACGTATTTTGGTTACTGGATGGTTGGCCTCGCGATGCTGGCCATCGGCATGGTGGCTTCGTTTTTAACCGGCAATTTGACCGTGGCGTTTATTTTGGGCGTGGCGTTCAATGCGCCGCTGGTGTTTTTGAACGTGCTGGACGTGATTGTGCGCGGCTCGTCGTGGACCGCCACGGCCAAGGGTTGGAGCATTGGAGAGGAAATGGGTGATTTTGGCCGCGGCGTCATCAGCCTGCCGGCGATTTGCTATTTTCTGATGATTGCCGTCGTAATGCTGTACCTGTGCATGGTGCTCATTGGCCGGCGGCATTGGCTGGGAGGCCGCGGCGGAAAATCGATGGGGCCCCATTATGTGATTCGGGCGCTCGCGCTGGCGGCGCTGGCCGTGGGCGTGAACCTGCTGGTGCAGAACCTCAATTTGCGGGCAGATGTGACGCAGGAGCGTTTGAATTCGATCGCGCCGGAAACGAAGAAGCTGATTTCCGGATTGGATCCTCAGCATCCGGTCGTGATCGAGGCCTTCATTAGCAGCAATGTGCCCGAAGAATTTGTGCAGACACGGGCGGATTTGATGAATTTGCTGCGCGAGTTTTCGCAGCTTTCCTGCGGCAAAATTCGCACGAACGTACACGCCAATGTCGAACCGCTTACCGAAGAAGCCGAACGCGCCGAGCAGCAATTTGGCATTGCGCCGGAGGAAGTCTTCACGCAATCCCGTGGCGTGTGGAAGAATGAAGACATTTATCTGGGCGCCGCCATTACCTGTGGTCTGGAAAAAATGGTCATTCCGTTTTTTGAGCGCGGCGTGCCGGTGGAATACGAATTGGTGCGCTCGCTGGCCACCATTACGCAGCAAAAACGGAAGCGCGTGGGTGTGCTGCAGACCGACGCGGAACTGTTCGGCGGGTTTGATTTCAGCGGTGGCCAGCCTCGGCAACGCCCCAACGAACGGTTGATTGAAGAATTGGGCAAGCAGTACGACGTGGTGCGCGTCGATCCATCGAATCCGATCACCGAGAAGTACGACGTGCTGCTGGCGGTTGAACCTTCCTCGCTGCCGCAAGCGCAATTGACGAATTTCATCGAGGCCGTGAAGAATGGCCAGCCGACCGCCATTTTTGAAGACCCGTTGGCGTTTTATGTGCCGGGCTTGGAACGCGTAGGGACGGGCATTCCTCGGCGTTCCCGGCAAAACCCCATGATGCCTTTTCAACAGCCGCCGGCCGAGCCGAAGGGAGACATCCAGCAACTTTGGGATTTGCTGGGAGTGCAATTGATCCAGAAAAGCCGGCGCGGAATTTTCGGCGACTTGGACAGCGATTTCGCCGTGGTGTGGCAAGATTTTAAGCCGGAAAAGTTGTCGGGCATCGATCAGCTAACGCCGGAATACGTGTTTATCAGCAAAGATGCTCCGCATGCCGCCGATCCGTTCGAACCGCTCAATGAAAAGAACCCAATCACGGCCGGGCTGCAAGATTTAATTTTGCCATTGCCCGGCGGCCTGGTGAAGCTGAACGCCGCCAGCACCAATTTTGAGCCGCTGGTGCGGACCGGCAACAACACCGGGTTAATTATGGTGAAAGATTTGCTGGCCTCGCGAGCGGCGGCAGACATCCGGAACCATGAATCACCCACGAACGAAGAATATGTGTTGGCGGCGCAGATTACGGGAAAGCCAAAGTCAAGTGAAGATGAAGAAGATGCAGCCAAGCCGGCGGCCAAAACCAGCGCTGACAAGGCTGCGGTCGGCAAAGCGGAAGCCGGCAAAAACGACACCGATCAGAAAAACGTCAATCCCAAGGGGGATGAGAAAGGTGACGGCAAAGGGAATGCTAAAGAAAAGCAGGGGGACGACAAAAGTAAATCGTCCGACATCGCTAACGGCAATCAAAACGGATTAAACGTGGTGCTGGTGGCCGATGCCGACATGTTGGCGTCGCTGTTTTTCGACAGCCGGGCCCGCCGCTCGCCGGACAGCGAATTGCAAATCGACACCGACAACGTCACGTTTGTGCTAAACGCCCTGGACGTGCTGGCGGGAGACATGCGGTTTGTGGAGTTGCGAAACAAGCGCCCTATTCATCGGCCGTTGGAGCGGATTGTGGCCCAAACGCAGGAAGCCCGTGATAAAACGGAGACCGCGCTCAACGATTACAAAAAAGCCAGCCAGGAGCAGGAAGATAAGTTGGAACAGGAATACAAAGAGACGAAAGATCAGTTGGAAAGCGAGCTCAGCAAACTTCAACAACAAGAAAATGCCGATCCCAATGTTTTGCGCGAGAAAGGAATCGATTTATCGCTCAAGTTGCAAGTCGCCGGACGCCGGAAAGATGTTACGGAAGAGCATTTGCGACGGGAAGCGGAAAAGCAAATCGAAAAAGCCGGCAGCGAGTTGGTGACCTCGGTCCATAGCGTGCAAGACAGTTACAAGTTGTGGAGCGTTATTTTGCCGCCGATTCCGCCGCTGCTGGTGGCGTTTTTTGTCTATTTCCATCGTCGTTCCAAGGAGCGCGAAGGGGTTGCCAAAGCGCGGCTGAGATAGGAGCGACTAGCGGCTAGCAACTGGCAATTAGCGGGGGCAAATGAGAGATTTTCGACAGATTGCAGTGTGGGAGAAGGCCCATCAATTTACATTAACTGCTTACCGGACGGTTGCATCATTTCCGACGAGTGAAAGGTTTGAATTATCGAAGCAGATCACGCGAGCCGCATGTTCCATCGGCGCCAACATTGCCGAAGGTTGTGGCCGTGGCGGTGACGGCGAGTTGCGACAGTTTTTGAAAATTGCCGTGGGGTCCGCCTACGAAGTGGAAAATAATTTACTGCTGGCAAGAGATTTAGGATTTCTCAAGCCGGAGCAACATCAGCCGCTTGAGGAACAGATTAAAGAAGTTCAACGCATGCTCGCCGCGTTCATCCGCAAAATCGAAACTGATCTTAACCGTAACGAATGACATCCGGCATCTTAACCAAATGCTTCTTCCATTTTCGCTAGTTGCTAGTCGCTAGCCGCTAGTCGCTTTTTACGCCCATGAACGAAAACACTAAAACCATCTCGTTTGTCGTTGCCGCCGCGGCGGTGTTGCTGCTGGCCTGGGCGTTTCGGCCCGTTCCCCCGCCCCTGGTAACCAACGAACTTGTGGGCAAATCGCTGTTTCCGGATTTGGACGATCCGCTGAAGGCCAAGCGGATGCGGATTGTGACGTTTGACGAAAGCACCAGCCAGGTTCGCGAGTTTGAAGTGGCGCAAGTGAACGGCGTGTGGTCGCTGCCGTCGCATAAAAATTATCCGGCCGATGCCAAGGAACAAATGGCTTCCGCCGCCGCGGCACTGGTCGATTTAAAAGTTTTGGCCCCGGTGAGCAACGACGCCCGAGATCATGAGCTGTACGGCGTGGTCGAGCCGAAAACATCGGAAGACCAGTTTGGAGAAAAAGGGGTCGGCAAACTGGTCGTGATCGAGGACGAAAACGGCAAAGCGCTGGCCAAGCTGATCATCGGCAAGGAAGATAAGCCCAGCCACAGCGACGAATTGGCCGGCTCACAAACGCAACTAAGGTTTGTGCGGGTTCCGGGTCAGGATCAGGTGTATCGCGTGCAGATGAATGCGGACAAATTCAGCACGAACTTTTCCGATTGGATTGAAACCGATTTGCTCAAACTCAACCCGTGGGACATTGAGGACATTAAGCTGCACGATTATTCGGTGACCGACAAGCTGACTCCGACGGGCGAAATTCAACCGGCCCTGATGCCGCGGGCCGACATCGATTTGGCTTACGACGATAAAACGAACAAGTGGAACTTGAAAGCTTTGCAGGAGTATAAGGATGGGAAGCCGACGGACATTAAACTGACGGGGGACGAAGAACTCAACTCGGCCAAATTGAACGATTTGAAATCGGCCTTGGGAAGTTTAAAAATCGTCGACGTGGCCCGTAAGCCGTCGCAACTTAGCGCCGACTTGAAGACCGAGAAGGGGGCAATTCACGAGGAAGCGATGGGTGATTTGGCGCGCCGCGGATTTTTGCCGGCCCTGGTGCACAATCAATTCCAGATTGTTTCCAACGACGGCGAAGCCACGCTCTCGATGAAGGACGGCGTCCAATACGTGCTGCGGTTTGGCGAAGTGGCGGGAATCGACTCGGGCAGCGACACCGACAAGAAAAAATCGCCGGACGGCGAAAAGAAAGACGCCCAGGGGGAAAAAGCGGAAACCGCCGGCGGTAAAGCGGCGGCGGCGGGCGACAATAAATCGCAACCGGCGGCGGCCGATGATGCCGAAAAAGGGAGCGAAGATCCAGCGGCAAAAAACGGCGGCTTGAGCCGGTACATCATGGTGATGGCCCAGTTCAATCCCGACCTGATTTCCAAGCCCGATTTGCAACCGTTGCCGGACATTAAAAAGGCGCCGGAAAAATCAGCGGCCGGAAAAACGGAGTCTGGCCCGGCCGATGGCGCGAAAGCCAATGCGCCGGACAAAAAAGCCGACGCGAAGGCCGAAAGCAAAAAAGACGCGAAAAAAGACGACTCCAAAGCGGGCAGCGAAACGGCGTCCAAAGACGACACCGACGATTTGGAAGCCTTGGAAGCCCAACGCGACCGAATCGAAAAGGAAAACAAGCGCAAGCAAGACGAGTACGACGAGAAAATTAAAGCAGGCCAGCAGCGCGCTAAGGAGTTGAATGCGCGGTTTTCGGATTGGTACTACGTAGTGGGAAACGACACCTACCGTAAAATTCATCTGGGCCAGGCCGACATTATCCAGAAGAAAGCCCCCGCCGAAGGCAAAGAAACGGGTCATGCCGCCATCCCCAAAAATCCGTTTGAACTTCCCGGCTTGCCCGGCGCCACGGGGCAAAATTGAGCAGGGGGATCAGCGATTAGCAACTAGCAGTTAGCGATTAGCCGGCAAGCATATCGCTGGTCTGCCCGGTTAATTGCTAATTGCTCTTGTTTTCTTGGCGGAACAGCTCGCTCATTTGCTTGCGAATCGAATGGTAAAGTTCCGACGTCAACAAGTCGCTGTGTCCGCGCCCAGGAAGAAACTTGATTTCGGCGTCGCTTCCTAAATGGCTGAGCGATTCGGCCAGTCGATGCACCGCCCCGTCGAGATAGAACGTGTCGCGGTCGCCCACGGTTATGTGCACTCGGCCCGCCAAAAGCGGCTGCAATTTGGGCCAATGGGCTTCGATTTGCAAGCGAATGTCGTAGTTTTGCCAATCGCGGGCGACATCGGAATTGATCAGGCCCGTGGAGCGGTCCCACAATTTCAGCGGTTCGCCATCGGGACCCAACGGGCTGAACACCGCTTCGAACGATCGCAACTGGCCGCCCCGTTTCAGCACGTCGTCCATGTGGGCAAACGAATCGTACCAGAGTGCCACGTGATCGCCGGCGCGGGCCAGCGGACGGCGATTGCCCGCTTCGTCGGTGTACATGCTTTGCGGCGGGTCGGCGTACAAATTCACTCGTTGAAAATCGCGGAAATCGACCGGATCGGGCGAAATGCTCCACACGCCGCCGAACGTCTCCGGGTAATTGATCATCAGCCACAACACGGACCAGCCGCCGGAACTGTGCCCGTATAAAAACCGCGCATTGCGGTCGGCGATGGTCCGAAAGCGACGGTCGATTTCGGGAATCAATTCTTGAACTAGCGCTTGGCCGCGCGGGCCGTTGGTGGCGCTGTCGGCAAACACGTGATGTCCCCACAGGCAGTCGCCGGTGAGAAATACGCGGATGAACTCCTCTTCTCCTTCTTCGGCGGTCGGCGGCTGGGTGGCAAATTGCAAAGCATCGCGGTGGGAGCCTCCGAAGCCGGGAACCAGAAAAATCACCGGATAGCGCCGCTCGGGCTGGTCGTAATACGACGCCGGCAGCGCGACGCCGCAGCGCTCCAGCACATCGCGATGATGGAAGGCGCTAAGACTCGGGCTGCGCAGCACGATTTCCTGCACCCAGCGCGACTCGGGCCAGGGCTCAGGCGGCACAACGTGATCGAGCGACAGCTCCACCTGGGAAGTTTGTTGCGAGTCGTTGATTTCCACTTCTTGCGTCGGGCTGTAAAAGTTTCCTTCGCCACGCCCGGGAAATGCCGCATCGAGGTTGTGATGCAGCACCGCCTGAACGCGATAGCGGCCCGGCGGCAAGTTCGATAGCTTATCGGGAAAGCCGTCGGCCTCGTCGTCAATGCGCCGCGATTGGCCGGGACCAAAATCGCGCACGTCGAGTCCGAAAAAAGGTTCGGGCGCGAACCAATTTGGACCGAGGCGGGGTTCCGAGACCGGGCGATCAACGCCGCTGCTACCGGGGTTATTCAGAGATTGCGTAAATACGAACAATCGCCCGGTGATCGGTTGCTTGGCGACCGCGGAAGACAGCGTGATTTCAAAAACCGAAGGTGTTGCCCAGACGACGGCAGGCGCGCCGTGCGACAACAGCGCGGCCCAAACCACAACGCTTAAGCGGAAGTGCAAATTAGGCACGACGCGGCGCATATTTTCTCCATAAATATCGCTAGGCGACATCGGCGAGCGGCGGCTAACACCGCTTGCCTTCATTTTAAGCTGCACGGTGAGTCAGCACGCAAGACGGACCGCTGCCGGAATTGTCGGTAATGTGGGCGTGCGGCGACGGCATCTTGCGGCGTGGGGTGTCGGGGGTTAGATTGCAACGTGTTGATCGGTCGGCTTGCAATGCAGCGGCCGGCTCTGGTTTCAACCGAAAAGTCCGCCAGAACAGGGAGTTCTCTCACATGCCAGCGCACACCGGCGGTTGTTCTGTACACGGTTCCCAGTCCGGCGGCAATCGTCGCCAGTTTCTCAAGCACACCGCGGCGGCCGTGGGTGGCGTGGCGCTGCCGCAGTTTTTGCACCGCCCCGCAGTTGCGGCCACGCAGCGGTTGCTGAATCCAGGTGCGAAGCCGCTGCTGAAATTAACGCCCGGCGTGAAATCGGTGGTGTATGTGGTGCTTTCCGGCGGGCCCAGCCAGTTAGATATGTACGACATGAAACCCGACGCGCCGGCAGAAATTCGCGGCGAGTTCCGGCCGATCAACACCAACGTGCCGGGCATTCGGGTGTGCGAACACTTGCCGCTGCACGCGAAAATTGCCGACAAGTTTGCGATTGTCAACGGCGTAGAGACGACCGACTGTCACGATCCAAAACTGGCAGCCGCCGCCCAGCGCGGATTTGGCGCGCAGGTGGAAGTGTTGGGATTGCCCAATTCGCCGGGTGAACCGGGCCGAATCGAATATCAGGACGTGAAGCGCGTAGCGTTACCGCACGGCGATTGGGATACCCACGGCCGTGTGTTGGGGCGGGAACTGTCTATCTTTGAGGAACTGCGCGAGAAGCTGCCGGCGTACGATCGGTTGCTTTACGCGCTAATTACCGACGTGTATCAGCGCGGGCTGGATAAGGACGTGCTGATTATTGCTCACGGCGAGTTCGGCCGCGCGCCGTGGATCAACGAATACGGCGGACGCAATCACTGGGCGCCATCAGGCAGCGTGCTGTTTGCCGGCGGCGGGTTGAAAATGGGGCAAGTGATTGGCGATACCGGCCCGATCGGCGAGCGGGACCGCTTGCATACGCAACCGTACCGGGCAGGGAATATTATCGCGATGGTCTACCGGCATCTGTATCCCGGGCTTTCCTTGCCGCCGACTGCGGAGCCAATCGCGGAATTGGTTTGAGATAAACGCCCAAGCCGACGACTTTGTCGTCGGTGAAATCCATTCGCCAAACAATGTCCGACGACGAAATCGTCGGAATATTTCGATTGCTGGCTAATTGCTAATTGCTAATCGCTAATTGCTAGCCGTTCTAGTCCACTTTTCGCACCACGCCGGAAACAATGCCCAAAATGCGGCAATCTTTCACGTAAATGGGGCCCATGTCGGGATTGGCCGGCTGCAAGCGGATACGTTTTTTGGCTTTCTCGGGAAAGTATCGCTTCAGCGTGGCTTCGCCGTCGGGGGTTTGGGCCACGACAATTTGGCCGGGCAGGGCGGTTTGCTGGCGGCGAATGATGACAAAATCGCCGTCGTCAATGTGGGCGTCGATCATCGAGTCGCCGCTCACTTTCAAGGCAAACAAGTTGTTGCGCTTGTTGTTGAACACGGCCTCAAAATCGAGCCGCTCGTCTTGTTCAATGGCTTCGTGCATCACGCCGGCCGCCACACGGCCGGAAAGTGGGAGCCCCCGTTCGTCGTGTTCCAGTTGAATGGCCCGCGACATGTTGGGTTCGCGTGAAATGAGCCCTTTTTTCTCGAGGGCCTTGAGGTGGCACATGACGCCGTTGGGCGAGGCGATGTCGAAATGTTCCCCGATTTCCCGAACGGTGGGGCCGTAACCGCGGTTGCGAATTTTATCGCGGATAAATTCGTACACGGCTTTTTGCCGCTTGGTGAGCTGTTCGGTTTCCGACATGTTTGCCACCCTGGATTGGAAAAATTGTGGTAAATCGCCACGCCGGCCCTGCCGAACCGGTTATGGAAATTTAATATACGCTTGTTCACAGGTCAAGTGAGCTTGGAATAAATCCGGCGTTTTGTACAGAAATTCAGTAATCTGTACAAATCCTCATGGATGTCGAGTTGTACGACGAAGGCGGTTTTGCCCAGAAATAGCGAGGTTGTCCGAATATTTACGGATAGAAACGTCTGGGATACCACGGTGGCAATGGGCCAATCGGGCCTACCCAATAATTGATTACAACCAATGCAGCCGCAATCAGCAGTCCAACAACTAGCGCCAATTTGAGTCTGCGCCGAAATTGGCGAATACCCTGAAAGCATTCAGCGCAGAGCATGTCGCGCCCGAGTTTGTGGCCTTCGCCGTGGAACGGTTTACGGCAGTTATCGCAAATCATGCCTCGCATTGTAACAAAGGAGCGGGGGCTCGATTGCCGCTGAAAAGGGCGAAATTACTGAATTAATTGAGAATTTTGGGCGAACCGGCGCTGAATTCATGGGTTCGGCCGGCCCGCACGTCCAGCCGCGCTAGCTTGATTCTTAGATGAGGACTAAACTGAATAAGATGGCCGGCGACGGAGAGTTCTGGCTGCAGCCTTAGGCGAAATCGAATTTCGGTTCATTTTCAATTGTGGAGACGGATGCGATGAAATTGCGACATGCGGCATACCTGGCGGCGTTTTGTGTATTGATTGCGGGGCGGCTGGCCGGGGCAGCCGACGATAAATCGGCCAGTGACAAAACCGACAAAGCGGCCGACAAGGCGAAAGCCAAACTCTCGCTGGCCAGCTTCATGCTCGACGAATCGTATCCCGAAGGGCCCGGACAGCCGGGCATCTTTGGCGAGCTTTCGCCCAATCTGAGCAAAATTATCGAACGGATGGATAAAGCCTCCGCCGACGACAAAATTTTCGGCATTGTCATCCACATTGACGATGCCGATCTGGGCCGCGGCAAAGTCGACGAATTGCGGGCCGCTATCGCACGGGCTCGCAAAGCCGGCAAGAAAGTGTATGCCGATTTGTACGAAGCCCGCAGCCCAGGCTACTTGCTGGCCTGCGGTTGCGATGAAATCATCATGCCGCCGGTCAGCGAGCTGACGGTGGCCGGCGTGCGGCTGGAGATCACGTATTTCAAAAACTTGCTCGACAAGCTGGGCATCAAGGCTGACATGCTGCAGATGGGCGCGTACAAGGGGGCGGACGAGCCGCTGACGCGCGACAAAATGAGTCCGGAGTTCCGCCAGCAGACGGAGAAAGTCGTCGACGATTATTACCAGCAGTTGGTGGACACGATCGCCGCGGATCGGAAGCTGGATGTGGGCAAGGTGAAGGATTTAATCGACGAGGGTTTGTTTACTGCGGAGCGCGCCAAGGAAGTGGGACTGATCGATCAAGTCGCTTATCTGGACGAATTCCGCAAGGACCTGGCGCAGAAACAGCATGCAGATGAAGTGAACCTGGTCGAAGATTACGGCAAGCAACAGCTCGACGAAGAAGATATGTCTGGCTTTGCCGGCTTCATGAAGATGTTCGAACTGATTTCTGGATCGGAGCCGCGCGGCAAGGTGAGTGCTAACCAGAAGATCGCTATTGTTTACGCCGTGGGCGAAATCAACACCGGCGAAAGCAAAGGGGGCATGACCGGTGAAAAACTGGGAAGCGAAACCATCATTAAGGCGCTCAAGGAGGCGGAAACCGATCCTAAGGTGGCGGCCATTGTGCTGCGGGTCGACAGCCCTGGCGGATCGGCCATGGCCAGCGATTTAATGTGGCGCGAAATTACGCGGATTAAATCTAAAAAACCCATCGTGGCTAGCATGGGCGACATCGCGGCCAGCGGCGGATACTACATTTCGATGGGTTGCACGAAAATATTTGCGGAGCCAGGCACGCTGACCGGCTCGATTGGCGTGGTTGGCGGGAAAGTGGCGCTGAAGGGGCTGTTCGACAAAATCGGCGTGTCGACCGATAGCATCAGCCGCGGCAAAAACAACGGCTGGATGTCGTCGGACGAGCCGTTTTCCGACTCGGAGCGAGAGGTCATCACCCGCTTGATGAAGG
Source organism: Pirellulales bacterium (assembly GCA_035499655.1). Lineage (NCBI taxonomy): Bacteria > Pseudomonadati > Planctomycetota > Planctomycetia > Pirellulales > Pirellulales bacterium. Next base: position 452 of record DATJYL010000009.1, on the reverse strand, counting down.
ATTGTTATAAGCAGTTTACCGAAAAGGCGGCGCAGGGACGGAATATGCCGCTGGCGGATTTGGAATCGCTGGCCGGCGGACGGCTGTATTCGGGCCGCATGGCTAAGCAGAGCAAACTGGTTGACGAATTGGGCACGCTGGACGACGCCGTGGCCGAAGCCAAGCGGCTGGCGGGACTCAAGAGCGACGAGAAAGTTGAACGGCTGATTTTGCCCAAGCCCCGGTCGTTTTTGGAAGAATTGCTGGGCGGCCCGCTGATGCAGTCGGAAGCGAAGTTCATGCCTTCCAATGTGGCAGGCGCCATTGGCGAGTTACTGGGTCAATTCCAGCAAGCGGAAGAATTCGCGAGGCTCTTTTCCGAACCAGCCGTGCTGGTGATGCCGTACCAAGTGCGAATAAAGTAATGTCGAATGACGAATGAATGACCAATGACGAAATCCGAATGAAAAAGC
>DATJYL010000008.1 GCA_035499655.1 Pirellulales bacterium | reverse complement strand
CGATGGGAATGTTCTCGCCGCCGTCCAGCGATAAATCGAACGTGCTGCTGGGGGCCACCACGTAAAACGGAATGTTGTGGGCGGCCGCCAGCAGGGCCACGCCATACGTGCCGATTTTGTTCGCCGTGTCGCCGTTGGCGGCAATGCGGTCGGCCCCCACCAGCACCGCTTGAATGCGCCCTTCGCGCATCACCTGCGCGGCCACGGAATCGCAAATCAGCGTGACGGGTATGCCGCGCTGTTGCAGCTCCCAGGCCGTGAGCCGCGCGCCTTGCAATAATGGTCGGGTTTCATCGACGAACACGTGCAGCCGCCGCCCGGCTTCGTGGGCGGTAAAAATCGGCGCCAATGCCGTGCCGTAATCCACCGTGACTAGCGCGCCTGCATTGCAGTGCGTAAGCACGCCCTGCACGTTTTGCAATAGCGCTGCCCCATGCCGGCCGATGGCCCGGCACATCGCTCGATCTTCCTCCCAAATCTCATTCGCTTCGGCCAACATTGCGGCAGCAATCTGCCGCGGCGGTTGCTTGCCGCGCACTTCTTCCGCGGTTCGCTTCATCCGCTCAATCGCCCAAAACAAATTGACCGCGGTCGGCCGGCTGGCTTTCAAATGCGCGGCCGCGGATTCCAGTTGAGCAAAGAACGTCGCCTCGTCCGCATCAAGCACCGGCTGCACTCCCAGGCACATGCCGAACGCCGCCGCAATGCCGATGGCCGGCGCTCCGCGAATTTGCAACATACGAATGGCCTGCCACAGTGTTTGCACATCGCGGCATTCGATTTCGACCAGTTCCAGCGGCAAGCGGGTTTGATCGATCAGCCGCAAATGCCCCTCGAGATCGCCCACCCAATGTAGCGTTGGAATTGCCGCAGGGGTCTGAATTGCGGAAGGCGGTAACGTGCTCTCGATTTCGGATTTGGCGTCAGGGCGTCGCGGGGCGGTCGGGCTCATGCGACATCAAAACCGGGCCCGGTATTTCATGCCGAAGGTTTCCGCCACCGCCAGGTTGGTGACTTCCCCATCGATGATGTTCACTGCCGCCGCGATCGGCGGCAATTCCTGGGCCGCACGCACGATGCCCCGGTTAGCCAGTTCCAAAACCCACGGCAGCGTCACGTTGCACAGCGCGTAAGTGCTGGTCCGGCCGACGGCGCCGGGCATGTTGGTGACGCAGTAGTGGAGCACTTCGTCGACAATGTATGTCGGCTCGCTGTGCGTGGTGGGCTTACTGGTGGCGATGCAGCCCCCTTGATCGATGGCCACGTCGATGATGACGCTCCCGTGCTTCATCAATTTCAAATCTTCCCGTTCCACCAGCATCGGTGCTTTCGCGCCGGGAATCAGTACCGCGCCGATCACCAAATCGGCCAGCTTGAGATATTCGCGCACCGTGTGGCGATCGCTGAACAGCACGTCGACATTGGCGGACGTGACATCGTCGAGATAGCGCAGCCGATCCATATTCACATCCAACAGGGCGATGTTGGCTCCGAACCCCGCCGCCACTTTCGCCGCATTCGCCCCGACCACGCCCCCCCCCAAAATCAAAATGTTCGCCGGCGCTACGCCGGGTACGCCCCCCAGCAAAATGCCGCGCCCCGGTTGCGGCCGCTCCAAGTATTTGGCCCCTTCCTGGATGCTCATGCGCCCGGCCACTTCGCTCATGGGCGTCAGCAGCGGCAACCGGCCCCGGTCGTCGCGCAAGGTTTCGTAGGCGATGGCGGTCGCGCCAGTGGCCAGGAACGATTCGGTCAACTTTCGGTCGGCGGCAAAATGAAAGTAGGTGAACAGCGCTTGCCCCTTGCGCAACAGCGGAATTTCCTGCGGCTGCGGTTCCTTCACTTTCACAATCATTTCTGCTTCGGCAAACACCGCCTCGGCTCGATCGACCAGGCGCCCGCCCGCACGCTCGTACAACTCGTCGGGCAACCCGGAGCCGACACCCGCGCCGTGTTGCACCAACACGGCATGGCCGGCGCGGGTTAGTTCTTCGACGCCGACAGGCAGCATGGCCACACGGTACTCGTCGCGCTTGGTTTCCTTAGGCACTCCGACGATCACGGGGGATTCTCCGGCCGATCGAATTCGGTTGTTAAAGCTTGATGAGAAAATGGGTTATTCTGTTTTCCACGGGCAATTTCAACAGACCTTGACGCTTGCGCCAAGGGTTTTCCGCTGCGGGCGTAAACAGAAGGGCAAACTTCCTCGCCGCCCTAGTAGACACACACCCAAAAGCATGCCAAAATGCGCTGCCTTACCCGTCGAGTTGGTGGGGGAATTTGGCTGACGCCGGATCGTCGTTAGGTATCCGGGGGAAGCGAAAACAGATTGGATCGCCGACGCGCTGGCCCTTTCCTGCCGCGTCCATGCGTCGACAAACGAGTGCATGATGCAAGTCTTTTCTTTAGAACGCATTTCGATGACGCGCAAAAGCAAATGGATCGATGTGCCATCGGTCGACGAACCGGCTACGTCGGTGGCACGCGACGCCATTCGCGGACGCATGAAAACGGTTTGGGATTGGATGCCCCTGGCGGCCGATCGCTCCGCTACCGACGTCGAGTACATTCATCAATTGCGCGTTTCCACTCGCCGTGCCAAGGCGGTTTTGGATTTATTCGAACCGCTCCTGCCCCGCAAACGCACGCGTTGGTTTCGCAAACAGTTAAAGCGCCTGCGCGAAACCGCCGGCGAGGCCCGCGATTTGGACGTCCTGGCCCAGCACGTCGGTGCGGTCTGCCAGGCCGATCATTCCCCAGGTTGCGCGCCGCTCTTGGAGCGCATCTCGCAAATGCGATGCTCCGCCCAGCCGGCCATTACCCTTATCTATCGCAAGCTCAAGGAGCGCGATTTCCGCCGCCGCGTGAAAAAGTTGGTCGACAAAATCCGCTGGCGCTCTCCCGATGCCGAAGCCCCTTCGTATCAAACGCTTGCCCGCGCCGGCATGCGCCCCCTGGCCACCACATTTTTCACCGCCTCCGAGGCCGATTTCGAAAGCATTTTGGCCATGCACCAATTTCGCATCGCCGGCAAGCACCTGCGCTACGCCATGGAAGTGTTCGCCGCCGCCTTCAGCCCCAGCTTTCGCAAAGAATTGTACCCCGTCGTGGAAGAACTGCAAAATAAACTGGGCGCCGTGAACGATCACTCCAACAACCGCGATCGCTGCCTGGCCTGGCTGGACGAAACCACCGACGAATCGCAGCGGCTGATTTTGAGCAAAATCATTGCCTTGGAAACCGCCGCATTGCAATCCAGCATGCGCGAATTCCGCCTCTGGTGGACCCCCGATCGCGCCGCCGAGCTGAAAGCTCGCTTCTGGCAGGAAATTGCCCCCACCGAAGCACGCTGCGCCTAGCACGGGACGGGTCTCCACGGGCAACCTAAACAGCCTAGGCCAAGCGCAGTGTCGGCCGTGCGGGCGCTATTCGGTAGGGGGCGGATTATCTGGCGGGGCATCTGGAGGCAATGCCGGCACGGCTTTCAGGAATCGTCCCCCGCTTTCGTACCACCCTTCGGCTTTGAAGCGGCACCACGGCAAGTCGACCAAAAATCCCACCCAGCGCCCGTCGCCCGCGTGAAACGACGCAATCATTCGCCGATGTGTCAGGGGCTGCGGGTGGAAAAAACCAAAGCCCCCCATCGAAAGCGAACTCCCCGCTACGACAATCGGCGGCCCGCACGGGGTCTGGCCGTCGCTCTCCACCGGCGTCAGCCGCACCAAATGCGGATACGCGTACCGCTGGTCGCTGCGTCGTTCCATCATAAAGCCCGGACGCTGCGCCAACATCAGCAATTCATGAACGCGATCATGAATCGCTTCCAACATGGCCGCATTACTGGAAAAACGAGTGGTATCGGGCTTCTCGGGTGCTGCACACATGGAATCAAACTCCAACGCTACAGTGGTGGTCATGATCACTCCCTAAAACCATGTTTCCGATCGCAAACTGCCGACAACAAAGCTGGCCAGGCCCGCGCACGCGCCTGGCATGACAAAACGCGAAATGGAATATGGATTGGGCAGATAAAGTGCCAGCTACGCAAGGATCAGCAACCAGCGACAAACCACGTCAGCAATCGAGGGAGAAATCAGACTTCCTAAAAGAGAATTTGGCGCCAGGGAAACTGCCACGAGAGGAGATCGGCATCTGAACTCTAGGTCAGTATCCGCGGCCCGTCAAATCGCACATTTCGGCCGATTTCAGTGATCTGATTGGAAAATCCGCCCCCCCACCCACCCACCCACACCACCGAATTGTCGGGCAAAGCCGACTGTTATGGGCATCGGCTAATGGTAGAAATATAAAAACACGGCCCAAGGGATTGTGGGACACACTTAAAGGGGCTTTGTTGAAACCCTATTGATTCCAATGGGAAAACAGTTTACATCAATGCGTCATGGAAACCACACGTGCGATGACGCGGTCGCCGGTGGCGTTGGCCAGGAAGGCCGTCGAAATTGCGCAACGTGCTTTGCCTGCCTA
>DATJYL010000007.1 GCA_035499655.1 Pirellulales bacterium | reverse complement strand
AATGCTGACGCGGCGGTCGTTGATGGAGGTTTCCGCAGCCACGCGCTTGGCCACACGGAGGGCCCGCTGAAAAACGTCGTGAGTAATGGGTCCCACGCTTTCCTGCTGCGCTGCCAGTTGATAGGCCTGCTTCACTTGGGTCAAAATTTGCGATTCGCCGAGCACCATGCTGTCCAGGCTGGCGGCGACCGTGAACAAATGCCGCACGGCCCCTTCGCCCGATTGTTCGAACAAATCGTCGAACACTTGGTGCAGCGGCAAGCTATGAAACTCGGCCAGAAATTGTTTGACTTGCTGATCGGACGGCGCGGCCGCCGGATCGTCAGCCGCGGTGTACAACTCCACGCGGTTACAAGTGGAAAGGAGCACCGCTTCGGTCGTCGGATACGAAAGTCGCCATTGTTCCAGCGCCAAGGCCACTTGAGCGGGACTAAAAGCCAGCCGTTCCCGCACTTCCAGCGACGCATTGTGATGACTGCAACCGACCATCTGGAGCTTCATGTCCAAACCTCCGGCGAGGAAGTCTGTCCGCTTTCGACCCGCGGCGTACGATGCTCGCTGGGCAAAAGCAACCGCACGCCCAGGGCAAGGACCAAGAAGCCAAAACTTGCCACCGTCAAATAAGCCACTTTGCGTCCGCTACGAGCGGGCCGATAAACCATGCTAAACACCGCCGCCGCCAAGAGCCAACCGAACATCAAAGCCGTGCTCCAAATGACCGGATCGGTCCAGGGCACTTCGTCAATTTTGCTGTGATGCGAGACCGTGTTTAGGACGATGCCGCTGACGAAGCCCACACCCACCATCAGCACCGAAATCAAAATCGCCCGGCTGTTCACCCGTTCCAGCCATTCCAAGCTAGGCAGCCGCAAGCGGCCAGTGGCCGGCAATTTGTGTTTTAATCGATAAGATTGAATCAAATACATCAACCCAGCCACAAATCCCACGGCGACGGCCACCAATCCCAATAGCAAAAACACGCCGTGAATAGCTCCCCAGATTTGCCCGGCGTGCGATTGTGGAAAGGGCTCGCGGCTGGCAAATTTGGCCAGCCCAATCAATCCCAACACCAACGGAAACAAAAACAGTCCCAACCCCGATTTGGGATGATACCAGCTTAAATACAGATACACGACGACTAAGCCCCAGGCGCCCAATAAATACCAATCGAAAGCGCTGGAAAGGGGCGTGCCGCTGGCAGTGATTGCGCGGTTCGCCAAATACAGGGTATGTGCCAGCAGACCGACCAGCGTGAATCCGACGATCACCATGGGACGCAAACCGCGCCAGAATAATATGCGCATGATTTCCAGCGCGAGCACCAGCGAATAACTGGCCGCAAAGCAAAGCACCGAAATACCGGAAATGAACGCCATTGAAATCAAACGCAGGGAATATGGATTGGCCGCCCCGATTCCTTTATCATCGGTTGCAGGTGGCTGTTGGGCAAGATAACGTAAGGGCCGCTAATAGGCCGAAAATTTGTCGTCACATGTGGTTTTTGCCCGATGGTAAAATTCAAAGAACCCATTAATCCGTTTTATTTTCTGTGTGCTGTATTCGGGGTGGCGTTCACGGTTACTGCATGCGCCTACGGGCTGCTGTTATTGCGGGGCAATCGCGGCTTGAATTTGGCCACCAACGATGCACCGCAGCATCCTTTGATGAGTTTTCTGGATCGCTACGGGATGATAATATTGGGCGTGGAGGTGGCCCTTTTGGTGGCCGTGTCGTTGGCGGCCATCCTGCTCGACCACTACCGCGGCAAACGAATAAAATCATCGAGGAAACCATGAAAGTGAACGCATCTGAAGCGGTTCTTTCCAAACCGGTCGAAATGCCTGGGGCGCATGCGTGCTCGGTGCGCTGGCTATTGAGCGAATCGGACGGCACACCTACGTTCGCAATGCGCGAGTTTGAAGTTGCGCCCGGCGGTTACACGCCTCGACATAGCCACGATTACGAACACGAAGTGTTCATTCTTTCTGGCAGCGGCGTGGTGAGCGAAGGCGACAAACAGCACAAGCTGACCGCCGGCGACGTGGTATTTGTGCAACCCAACGAGGTGCATCAGTTTCGCAACACGGGCTCGCAGCCGATGCGGTTTTTGTGCTTGATTCCCAATTCGGCCACGGGCAAAACGGTGACGGTTGCGCCCGAATGCGGCACGCAGTGATTCGCCCCGTTACTTGTGCGGTAAGCGCCAATAAGCGCCGGGCAAGCCCGGGGGCTAAGTGAAAGTTTTTTTCGCGGCGGCGATTGAGGCGATTAGCCTGCTGCAGCTTTCAATTCCGCCAGGTGTTGCGCGGTGCCCACCAGGCGATCCCAATTGGCATGAATGTACTGCGGCGGTCCGCCGATTTGTGCCACGACTTGGGCGACTTGCTCGGTGGGGACCATTTCGATGGCGTCCCAAGGGCAAACTTTCAAATCGTAAGGATTGGATTTTTTTCCCGGAATGTGGACGCACACTTCGCACCCGACGCAGCGTTCCAAATCGATTTCGCAAAAACTTTGCAGGTTATGAAACTGGTCGTATTGCTGCACCTTCACGATGCAATCAACGGGACAGACCTCCAAGCAGGCTTCGCAGCCGGTGCAGTTGTCGGCATTGATGACGGCCAATTCCTTAGGCAGCTTTTTCCGGGGTCCTTGTTTGGCCATCGCAGTAATCCGTAACGCCTAGATTTTGCCTGGAAGAGTACAACCTGTCTGAGGATTCACAACCTAATCATAGATACAAATCGGGTTCCAGCCAAGGACGGAATGACCGTAAATTTCAGCACAGGTGTCCGTGAATTTCCTTGCCGTTTAGCTTTCTTTGCTTCGCAGTAGAGCTCCAGGCTCGTTAAGCAAAAACAAGGGTCAGATCCCTTTATCGATCGTTTTCACGAAAGGGACAGATCGCAAAAACCTGTCGATGCAAATCAACACCACCGGCTCGGACGGATGTAGTCGTTCACAAAAACAATGAGCACCGCGGGAAGCAACAACGGCCCACCGGTTCAGTCTTGTTGATCAGCGGAATCAAAACTCTAATCAGGCGATTACCGGCTTCTCATCGAACAATCACTATAAAGATATGCGTTCAGTTTGCCCCTAATAAACTACTCGATAAACACTGCTATAACCGTCACAGTTGGTCATTTGCAAGTTGTGAGAGCCTGTGTCATAATGAGTTTGTTAGAAGGGATATCGAGAGGTGGATTGCTGGAATTGGCCGAAGTGGCGAGCGGCTTGCTTGAAGCTGTTGACGCGATAGGGACGAAACACGGCGCGCCTTGGCGAACGAAGCTTATCTTGCTTAAATCCATTCGTAACTGCGCAGTCAATCAAAGGCAGCTCTGAAGGGACCGCACTCTTCGTCAGACGCCGGTGGATTGCTCTGGCTTTCGATGGCATCAGGCTTTCCAAACCCTAATGCTTTCCACATGGAGACCAAAGACAAAGGCATCCTGATGGAACATTCGCTTAGTGTAGTAATTCCGGCTTTGAATGAAGCAGGCAATATTCAAGGTTCGATAGATTCTGTAACGTATGCGGCCGAGAAACATTTTGATGATTACGAAATCATCATTGTTAACGACGGAAGCACGGACCAGACGCTAGAAATTATTCAGGCTAACATTGGCAAGAATCCCCGCATTCGAGTCCTCTCACATGATAAACCATGGGGCTTTGGAGCCAGCTATCACGATGGGCGGCGACAAGCCACGAAAGATTACACGGTAATGGTGCATGGTGACAATGCATTTGACAAAGATACGCTGAGCAATTTCTTCTCGCATGTGGGCGAGGCCGAAGTGATCTGCGGGTATATCGCCAATCCCGCAGCCCGCAGCTGGACGCGGCGCGGAATATCGTTCGCTTACACGACGACGATGAACATATTGTTCTGCATGCGACTCAAGTATTTCAATGGGCTACAGATCCATAAAACCGCGTGGCTTCGGCAATTGAATGCCAGCAGCGACGGATTCGGTTTTCAGGCCGAATTATTGATTAAAGCCATTAAAGAAGGAAATACTTATGTACAAGTGCCGACGATTCATACCGAACGTCCCGGCGGCGGCGAAACCAAGATTTTTAAAATGAAGAATATTCGCTCGGTTGTGCGGACGATGGCAGGGCTCTATGTTTGGAATATCAAGCGGATTTTAAGTCGCAAGCGGAGTTAAGTTATGCTGATGGATGCTCCCTTATTCAGTGTAACGAACATCAAGTTCAACGTAATCATCTTGGCCGCAGGTATGGGCCGTCGCTTGCAGCCGGAGACCGACTTCATTCCTAAAGCGCTGGTGAATGTCGGTCAGGCCAGAGCGATCGATTACACGATTCGTAAGTTTCAGTTCGTCGCGGAGAGAATGATTATTGCCTCCGGTTACTGCGCCGATTTGTTGGAAAATTACGTCCGGGGAAGATATACAGCTCCTGCCATGTTTTTTAGTCGTGAAAGTGTTTCCGAGCTTTGCGGACCGGGAGCCTCTTTTTTGTATGCGTTGGACTACGCATCCTGCAGGCATCCCACCATTGTGACGTTTTGTGATTTCATATTCGCCGACCAATTTTCGGTAGATACAGACACTATTGTGATCTGTAAACCAGGAAGTGCGGAGGCCGTGTTGGATACATATCGCACGCTGGCGGTGGTCGAAGAAGGGGTGGTTTCCGATATTGTGCCCAATACAGATCCTGAATCGATTCGGGATAACGGTTTTACCGGCACCGCGATTTGCCACAATACGACATTGTTGAAAGCAATCGCCTATAGCCAAGCCTCCTCCAAGTCGACCTTGGGAGACCTGGATTATACACGAGATGTGATTCGCAACTACGTCAAGGTCATCCGGACGTTAGCGGCGCCTGTGTCGAGCATGTTCGAATTTGGAACGGAAGAGTCGCTGGCCAGAACACGAAGGTACTTGGATGCAGATTACTGATTACATTCTTCACCGCTTTCGAGAAGCAGAAGGTTTGCGGCTCCTGGTTGGCATTTGCGGACGAGCCGGAGCGGGCAAAACCACATTGGTGCAGAAAATTTCCGATGATCTAACTGCGGCCCATGTAGAAAACGCAGCTTACTCCGGCGATTGGCGTTTTATTCTTGATTCGGAAGGTCGCCGAGAGTTGTTGCGTGAAAAATGGCTGGCCGGAATCAACGCTTATCTGAACGCCATCAACCAGTTCAATTGGTGGGATTTCGGCGCAATTTTCAAAGATTTGACGGCCTTCAAGAATGGCCAAGCCGTCCATATTCCTAACGCTTACGACCGGCTGACAGGAGGCAAAACCGCGGATGTCACCTTGCCGCCGATGAAACACGGCGTCATTCTCTACGAGAACTGCATTCTCGGAAATCTGGATACGCTTCCAACTCTGGATATCATCATTATTGTTAACACGCCTGACCACGTCTGCCTGGAACGCACCCTGCGTAAAGATTCCAAACGGCGCTCCGTGCCGGACATTGCCACGCGTTTTTTGATTACCACGTACAGCGAAAATATATTTCTTCGTACCTGTCGGGAGCGGTTTTCCGATCGGTTGGTGGCTTGCGATTCCGAGGGTCAGTTAGGCGTCTATCCAGATTTTTCCGACGTGACCCATATTCCTGTGCCAATTTACGTGCGCAAACCGGAGCCGATTCGAAAAGGCACGATTTTCTGCGACCTCGATGGAACGCTGGTCAAGCATGTTCCGGTTCCTTCGCCCACGGGCGACGACCTGGAATTAATCGAAGGGTCCGTGGAAAAATTGAAAAAGTTTCGTAGCCAAGGTTATATGGTCATCTTGACCACCTCGCGAACTCAATCGAATATTAGCGGCGTGCTAAACAAACTGCGGACCCTGGGCGTCGAATTTGACCAACTAATTTGCGACTTGCCGATTGGACCCCGGCATTTGATCAATGACTCCAAGAATAACGAAATTCGGGCGATTGCTCATTCATTGACTCGAGACTTGGGACTTAAGGACGTGGAAATTTCCTGAGCGATCTGCCTGAGCCGCATGATCCGTGGCGACGTAAACTTCCATGGACATTGTCGGCGCTTTGAGCGTCGTCAAGTGCTTCCACGATGTCTGATCGCAAAACCACTTCCATTGCTCATCAACGGGCACCAGTAAGGTTCGCACCCCAACCAATTTTAGCGCACGCTCCACGACATGCACATCTTGTTTCGCGAGGTCGTTCGGGTCCACCGCCCCGGAAAAGGGGAGGTTAAGGTAGTAGCACGTGTACAAAACATATGCGGAAGAATTCGTGTCCAGGGCAGCTAACGATCCTTGCGCGCCTGCTTCACGGAGTTGTTGGGCCCAATCACGCTGCTGATGGCTGCCCTCGTGAAGTTCTGGCGGCGCAAGCGCATATCGGGCACAAGTTCCTCCGAAGAACGATAGAATTGCCAGGGCCACCATGACGTTTTTGGCACGAGCGCCGACGTTCGATCGGGCGGCCATGCGCCACATCATCCTCAAACTAAACGCCAGGCAAAACACGCAACAAATGGGAAACAGAAAGCTGTGGATATAGCGCCATTGAACAAACACAAGCATAAACCCAGCTGAGTAACATGCGATTGTGCCCAGCACCCATTCCGCCTTTCTGCGGCTTTCGGCCGAACCTGGACGCAAAAGCATCAGCGGAGTAAAGACCAGCGCCACCAAAGTCATGGACAATAAATCGAAGATATCGATCTCTTTGATCAGCTTAGAGGCCGCAGCCAAGAAAGACTTGATTTGGTAAACAAAGTTGGCTCGGCTCTCCAACGGCGACCAATAATGGTAAGGCGTATCCTCTGGCGTCTCCCACATTGATATGCGCCCCTCAGGCACCGAATATAGCTTGCGATCCCAAGTATGTGTGCGATCGACGTCGGGCGGACCCACAAGAGCATGTTGAATGCCGGCCGAAGTCGAGACGGTAAAATGCCCATATTTTTCAGTCAGCACTCCTATCCAAGGCCCTGCGAGGACACCAAACGTCAATAATCCCACGAGCCAGGTGCGTATATATTGCGCGGGCCAGCGAGGTGATTTGGCCGTAAAGTAGTCATGCAGCACCGTCAATGTATAGTGCGCCAAAAAGAACGGAAAGGCGTACGATTTTGCCAGGTACGCAAATCCAGCCGCTGCTCCCGCGGCTATTTGTCGCCAGGGCTGCTTTGGAAGATTGGGCGATAATGTCAAGGCCACGTAGAACAACAAGCAGGCCGATAAAATCAAATCGGGTTGCAGATATCGTGCTGCAAAAAAACCGAGATCGATCGCCACGATCAACAACGCCGCGGCGCCGGTCCAAGTCACCTTTTTGACGAGTCCTCTGAGAAAGCAATAAGAGCCCAACACCGCCAGCAAACCCCAAGCAATCACTACGATTTTGGCTGCATAAACCGCGTCGACCCCCAGCTTTTCCAGCGGCACAATAGACCAGGTATACAGCGGATTCCAATAGCCGGAAACGGAATCACTCAGGCGGCCCTGGAGAATGTATTCCGCGTTCCGCAAAAACGGAATCGTGTCGGGATTAAGGTTGTCGGGCAGGCGATGAGCTTGCCAAGCGGCGACCAGCAGATAAAGCACAAGCGGTCCCCACAACTCCAGCTTGTACTTTGGCTGAGCAAAGAAGGAGCCGCGCCGAGCGGGTTTTGCGTCGACCATAAGTGCATCAAACGATTGAGGAGTCAACCAGAAAAGAACGGCATGGCCCGGGAACGATTTCGCATCAATTTTGCGGAATCGTTTCACCGCGGATCAAATCATCAAAGGTCTGTCGTGCACGTATCACATCAGCTCTGCCGTCACGCAGGAGGACTTCGGCGGCCAAGTATTTGCCATTGTAGTTTGAATTCATGACAAAGCCATACGCTCCGGCCACTTCCAACACCAATTTCTCTCCAACTTCGGCCAGTGGCAATTGCCGAGTGCAAACGTAGCCCCCTTCTTCTTGCGTGAAAATATCGCCTGATTCGCACAGCGGACCGCCCACAACGACATCGTGCAATGCTCGGTCGGATCCGCTGCCGCTGTGCGGCACAATCGACATGGGATGATAGGCTCCGTACAAAATCGGCCGCGCCAAATTATTGAACCCCGCATCGAGCAAATAAAACGTATTGCCGCCCATCCGTTTGATGGCGCGAATTTCGGCGATCAAATAACCTGACTCTGCGACCAAATACCGTCCTGGTTCAATTTCCAGCGTGATTTTGTGGCCAAACGCGTCTTCCAATTTCTTGCGAGTCTGGTTCCATAATTGATAATATGCCGCGACATCAACATACGATTGGTCGGCCCGATACGGCACCGGCAATCCGCCTCCGGCGCTGATGTTGGTAATGCTGCGGCCCACTTCGCGCGCTGTTTTTTCCATCGCCTGGCAAACGTGGCTTAAATGCTCTAAATCGGTACCGGAACCAATGTGCATGTGCAGTCCGGTGACGCCCAGTCCGTGTGCATCCGCGCATCGCAGGCAGTCGGCCACGTCAGCGTGCCAAATGCCGTGCTTCGATTGCTCGCCGCCGGTGTTAGTTTTTTGGCTGTGGCCATGCCCGAATCCCGGATTGATCCGAAGCGAAATATGCCGCCCCGGTGCACGCTGGCCCAATTGATCGATCATGTCGGGCGAGCCGCAATTGACGTGAATATTTTTACTAACGACCAGTTCCAGCGATTCACGATCGAAAATATCGGCGGTGTAAACCAAGGGTGGCGGCGCGTGTAAATCGGCAGCCGCAGCCGGATAACCGGCGGCCAACGCCCGGTGAATTTCGCCGGCACTGACGGCGTCGACGAAAACTTTCTCGCGGCGCACCAAGTGCAAAATGGCGATGTTGGAACATGCTTTTTGGGCGTAGCGAATCACGTCGAACGCTCGCAAATCGTTAATCCGCTCGATAATTTTTGCGGCGTCGTACACAAATGTCGGAGTGCCAAACTGTTCAGCGAGTTTGTTGACGGACAGGCCGGCAATTTCAGTGCGCAGAGGTAAAAACCGCGAAGCAGTGGGCATGGCGAATGGTGGGTGAAGAAATTTTAGCTGGATGGCTGCATGATGATTCGACAGGCCACTGCAGCCGTTGGTTCGTTTCAACGTGCGCTAACGGAATTCATACCTGCGAGTGTAATCGCTTGCGCCCTGGGCTGAAAAGGCATGCCGCGGCCATGAAAACAACTCTTCTCCAGTCGTTTTCAGCGGGGCTGCGTCATAGCGCAAAAACAGCCCGGCTGTTTTTCAACCGGGCTGCGAAAAATCAATTGAAATTTAAGGCAGAGCAATCGTCAAACCAAGGCTTAGTTATTGGGGCCGCTGGGCGCTCCTGCAGGCCCGCCGGGTCCGCCGGTATGAGTCGCCATGGCGCCAATCGCCTTCAGCACACCTTCTTCAACCATTAAACGGTAAGTAAAACCATTGGGAATGAGATGAGCATTGAGCGTTACGTGATCTTTGCCCGGCGTCTGGCTGAGGGCTTGGCTAAAGGCTGCCCCGCCGGCCGCGGCCTGAGCATCGTTAAGCGAACCGACAAAATCGGCAATGGGAGTCAAGGCAATACTCATTTGCAGTGGAGGAACGGCCTTGTTTGGTTCGGCAGCGGAGTGATCGATGACGGCTTTCACCAAATCCAAGCTGCCTTTGCCCGCCGCGATATAAGCGTTTTGCGGGCCGGCGCCGAAGTAAATATCCACTGTATCGCCGAAAATTTTCTTGGCGTCGTCGCCGGCTTCCTCCGGCAACTTCACGCTGACTTGATGGAAATGCACATCTTTGTAAGTTTCCAAGTCGAGTTTCACGGTGGCCTGTTCTGTGAATTGCGGCTCGCCTTGAGCCAAAGTGAGGACGTCCTTAACGGCTTTTTCCAGTGCCGGACCGTCAGCTACAAACCCTCCCGCAGCGGCTTGAAACTTGCCGGCCCCCACTTGCACGACCGCGCCGCCGTCGGACTTACCCGCCTTGACCGTGTTCTCGGCCACGTCCAGGAATTCGTGCAGCACTTGCTTTACGCTGTCGCGCTTATCGTTGGCCAAATCGGGATCCTTATCGATGGCCTCTTCGGCTTTGCCTTTCAGTTGCTCCAAAGTGGTTAGGGTCTGGTCGATGTTTTCCTGCGAGTTTTTCCCACTGAAATTCAAAGTCAAGGCGGAATCCGGCATGATGAAACCGGCAAAGTTCGTGGTCCCACTCGCCATTTGCTTCATGCATTGGTCGAGCTGAGAGCCGGGAACCGCGGTCACACTAAAATCCAAATACGTGTTCTTGGCAGCCCGGTCGATTTTCCAGCCGATGGTGATTTGATTAGCTTCGTTCAAAAGCTGTTCGATGGCCGCCACTTGCTGTTCCAAATTCTTCTGACTCAGGGTCGAAAACGGGTTATCGGCGCCCTGTTGGCGCTGCTGGGCGGCGGCGGCAAATTCCATGAATCCACGGAACTGTTCAATCAGCGATTTCTTCTTTTCTTCCGGTACGTTTTGCAGCAGAATGCGAATTCCCAAATCGTAATCGGGATTGATCCCGGCCATTAGTTTCATGGGGTCGTCCGATGGCAGCGGCGTATCTTTGGCCTGGGTGACAAATGCCCAGCCGCTTTGCTCGCGGACAAATAAATCCATGCCGTTGGGCGCGGTCAGTTTCATCACGCCCCCTTCGTCCTGCGCCGGAGCCGTTAAATGCATCATGGCCAGTGTGCCGGCGAGATCCTTGGCGCTGGTCACGGGAATGAGAACGGCTGGAGCGAACGAGCCATCGTCGGCAATCCCGACGACAAAACCCAATGGCTTGGATTTATCCAACCCCTTCAACCCTTGGCCCTGGGTATACGCCTGAATCAGCCCGTTGATCATCATCGAAGCGTTGGGTTGTCCGCCGAGTTGACCCAGAAAATCAACATTAGCCAGCAGCTCGTCCACGCTGGGCAGCGAAACCACCATCACGGGTTTTGCAGTTTGAGCCTGTGCAAAGGCCGCGCCCGCCAAGAAAATGGCCGACATCGCCGCGGCCGTAATCCATTGCTGAGGTTTAAAAAATGTCGTTTTGTTCACGTCAGTAATCTCCTCGAAGAAATGTTGTTTCGATGATTTGACGGCCTGGAGCATTTGAGAGCCGTGGCGCCTGTTGGGCAAGATACCAGGACACGCGGAAACAGACTCACACGTAACAATACCTTGCTAATCGCGCAACGGTTTTAACGAAATTATGAAAAATCGCTAGTGGCCGGCTTTTCCGAACGATGGGATACGCGACCTTGTCGCTGCGGGGCCTGGACATTTGCTAGCAATCACAAACTCAATTGCCGCAATCATTTAATCCGCGTATGGGGCCAAGAGGCGGCCTATTTCGCGTACAATCGCCAAGAAAGCGATTTCTGCTTTATCGTTCCCGAAAGGTAATGCGGCCTTTCGTCAAATCGTAGGGGGAGAGTTCTACTTTTACCCGGTCACCCGGAACAATGCGGATGAAGTTTTTCCGCATCCGGCCGGCGACGTGAGCCGTGACCAAATGGCCCCCTTCGATTTGCACTCGAAAGCGAGTGTTGGCCAGCGCCTGCGTGACCACGCCGTCGACTTCGAGCGCTTCTTCTTTTTGTTTTTCGTCGGCCATCGGCTGGGACCTAACGCTTGCGGAATGCTTACTAAATCGAAAGCTTCTAACTCCCCTGACTTTCCCCACGGTTTTAATGGTGGTGGAACAATTTGAAATCCCGACAGCCATTGTTTCCGACTGACACAGTCGGGCTATGTTCAAATTATCCCACTACCGTTCTAATCATACCATTTGCGGAGTTGTACCGTCCAGGGCATTGACCGATGTTTGCCGGTTGACGGGCACTAAATACTGCGTCAAATGCTGCTGCAAGTTGGTCCACGATTGGGCGTGTCCTCGGAAGGAGAGGTACCCATCCGGCCGCACGACAGCGATGGCCGGTCCACTTAGCCCCAGCCGATTTTGCACTTGGCGGTTGATGTCGACCAATACCGCCGCAACCGCGGCTTCCGGCGTTACCGCGGAATTGCCGGGCGTTACCATTATGGTCCGCAGCACATCTCCAAATTCGTGAGCCAAAACCTGGGCTTGGTTGACCATTTCTACAATCGTGCCGGAATCGCTGGTTTCCGGCAGCAACAATAGTGTGTGTTGTGTTCCCCGCATTGATTCCAGCAGGCGCACCGCGTTTCCGGTTCGTGCATCGCGCACATTGGCATCGGGCAATCGATCTCCGGCTTTCACTTCATCACCCCAGGCGCTGCCGGGGTCGTCGCCGTTCAGGGGGCTATTTGGATAATGGACGGCCATTTCGGTCAGCGTGGCGATGGCCCGTTCCTGCACGGCCGTAAGTTTTCCGGCCAGGGAGATCACATGATTTCGAAGGAATTGCAGCATGGGATTGCGCAGCATCGCCACACGGGTAAACATGCCGGCGTCGTGCAGCACCATTTCGCCCACGGCGCTGCGTTCCTGGGTGTAACTTTCCAACAGCGGCGACCGCTTGGCGCGGCCTTGGTGCACCAACGTCAATTTCCAGGCCAAATTGAAAGCATCCTGCATGCCGGTGTTCATGCCTTGCCCGCCGGCGGGACTGTGAACGTGTGCCGCATCGCCGCACAAAAACGCGCGGCCGCGCCCATATTCGTTCACCTTGCGTTCGTGAATTCGAAAGCCCGATAACCAGACCGGATCGTGCAATTTCACGCCCGCTGGTCCGCGTTGATCGACAAGCGCCTGCACTTCGGCCAGGGTTGGATCGGGCGGCTTTTCGGTTCCCGGCGCTTTGCCCAAATCGGCAATGACCCGGCAACGGTTGGGAGCGAATGGGAAAAAAATCACCACTCCGTCGCGGTGCCAGTAGGCGCTAATTTCGTCTGGAGATATCGGCCCGTCCACGTGCACGTCGGCCAGCAACCAGTCGTTGGGTTCAAATTCGCCGGCAAACTCAATGCCCAGTTGCTTGCGCACGGTGCTGTGGGCGCCGTCACAGCCCAGTAGCCAAGCGCTGGTCAGTTGTTCCTCGTGTCCGTCGGCATGCCGAAGCGTGGACAAAATACAATCGTCCTGGTCCACGCACTTCACAAGTTCCACTGGCCGCTCCACTTGCAGGCCGTGACGCTGAAGATTTTCCGTGAGCACGCGTTCCGTTTCGTTTTGCGGAATCATGAGCGGGCGCGGAAAGGCGGTGTCGTCACGATGAATTTCCACGTGCAGCAGTTCTTTACCGCCACCAAACATGCGGGCGCCCTGGGCCCACATGCCGGTCGAGACGAAATCGTCGGCCACGCCGGCGTGATCGAGCAATTCCAGCGTCCGACCCCACAGCACCAGCGCTTTCGATTTATCGGTGGGAGCGGCGTTCAAATCGATAATTCGGCATTTCAAACCCCGTCGCAACAGTTCCAAGGCCATGGTCAGGCCCACGGGGCCGGCGCCGACAATCAGTGCATCGCAAGGGATATTCGATAATGGATTCATCGATCACGATCCTCTCCAGTGAGTGAACTTGGTCTTGCAGGGTGACTTCCAGTGCCCTGGCGTCATACGACCCGCCGTGCTGGCCGCTCAGCAGCCAGTCGCCGTGCCGATGCCAAAGTCTAGGGCACGGCTCAAGGTTTAGCCTTCAAGTTGCGATGGCTTGCCGCTATTTTACAGAAAGATGGCCGACTGCCCATTCCCGGCCGGTGTATAGTGGTGGGTCAGTTTGAAATGCAGATGTCCCGGCGCGCCGGGATCTTCAGCCGCGGACGCACCAATCTCTGAAAAAACGGCTGGGGACCCCGGCGCGCCGGGGTCGCTACATTTCCGGTCGATCAAACTGACCCACTATCCGATGTACCCGATGCTCTAAATCACAGTCGGGCGCCGATTACACTACATCCTCGGCTGGTCGGAAATTGCGCCAATTAATCTTGAGTTTGCGCATCCGGGCACGAAGTGTATGCGGGTTTATGCCCAGCAATTTGGCGGCGCCGTGCGGACCTTCGATTCGGCCGCGAGTCCGCTGCAAAGCCGCTTCGATGTGCTGGCGCATGGCGGAATCGAGCGGCGAAAAATCGGCAATGGGCCTAGTCGACGCGATTCGAGAAGCCTGGGGCCGTGAATGTGATTCCTGGATTGCGGCTTGAGCAGATGGAAGTGAAAAGTCGCGAGGAAGGGGCGAGAATTGTGAAGTGGGCGATGAAAGCTGCGGCCAAGCCGATTCAGAAAAGCTGGTTTGAGGTACGACTCCCAAGGCCGTCGTCACATCTAATTTCAGGCCGTTCCCCAGGATCGCCGCTCGTTCAATCACGCTGGCCAGTTCCCGCACGTTCCCCGGCCAATTGTATTTGGCCAGTAAGTTTACATCTTCGGGTGTTGGGGTGCGGGCAGGCAGTCCGAACCTTTTTGCGGCCCGCAACGCAAAGTGAGCGGCCAAAGCGGCGATATCTTCCGGCCGATCACGCAGCGGCGGCAAATGAATGGGAAAAACCGCCAGCCGATACCATAAATCTTCCCGAAATGTTCCTTCGCCAACCATGGCTTGCAAATTGCGATGCGTTGCCGCCACGACCCGCACGTCGACATGAATTTGCCGCTCGCCGCCGACACGTTCGAACGTGCCATCCTGCAAAATGCGCAAAAGTCGCACTTGTGCGGCCGGGGGCAGTTCGCCGCACTCGTCAAGAAACAGCGTGCCGCGATCAGCCCGCTCGAACCATCCTTTTCGTAAAGCCGTGGCGCCTGTAAAGCTTCCACGTTCGTGGCCGAATAATTCAGAATCGACCAATTCCGGCGGAATCGCTCCGCAATTCACCCGCAAAAACGGTCCGTTGTCGCGCCGCGATTGCTTGTGAATGGCCCGCGCCAGCACTTCCTTTCCGGAACCGGTTTCGCCGAGGATCAGCACCGGAATGTCGGCTCGCGCCACGAGACTGACGCGGTCCATGACGCCTCGCAACCCCGATTCCACGCCGACAATGGCGTCGCTCAAATCATTACGGCCCAGCTTGGTTAGCAACGAGCGATTTTCCGCTTCCACTTTTTCACGCAAAGCGGTCAATTCACGCAATCGGCGATCGTTCTCCAAAGCCACCGTGAAAGGCTCCACCAACACTTTGAGCAATTCCTCGTGTTCGGCAGTAAATAAACGTGTCGATGTAGCCACGAACACGAGTACACCGGAAGGCCCTTCCGCGGTATTCAATGGTCCGGCCAGAATGTCGCCGGCGACGTCTTCCGGTAGCAGACCGGGCAGCCGTTCTTGCAACGCCTCGGTGCTGTCGTGCAATACTTCACCTCGCCGACACCACTGAAACAAGCGATCGATGGCATCCGGAGTGCACTCGCTGCGCAAGCGCGACTTAGGGCGACGATGATCGCGCGCAGTTGCTGCAACCGTATCGACCACGCCCCGTTCTAAATCAACGATCCGCAAAACCAGTTGGTCCAACGGCAACTGGCGCAAAATCAACGGTGTAATCAGATCGGTAGCCTCGGCAATCTCTATGTGCCGGCACGCTTCTCGCCACACATCCAACAGAATTTTGCTGTAACGTTCCATGAAATCGATGGGGGCAGATCACAGCCATCCGGCGACATTTATCCATCACATTTAACGGATACAAGTCCATAATTTATCACGGGTATCTATTAAATACAACGGTTATTGTCGTTATTGATCACCTATTTTATTAAAACCATGACCAGTGCTAGCAGAAACAAACGTTTTTTTCGCCGGCACAAGGTGTGCTTCAGTAGCTATGAACTCTGTCGGCACTACGGATGGGCCGAAATCGCGATATTCAAACCCCAGCTAGTTGGAATACTGCCATGGCACGCACCGGCCGCGCTACTGCTGTTGTGTTTTCGTTTTCGCTTTTTCTGGCCGCACTGATCAGCGGCGCGATCCACTGCGGCAGCGCCGTTTCTGGAGTGGCCGCTGCTGCCGACAAGCCTGCGGCGAACACCGACCCGGTGGAACTATTGAACGTGGCTTGCGACCCGACACGGGAATTGTGGCAGGACATCAATGAGCAGTTCGGCAAGATCTACGAGCGCGATACCGGCCGCAAGGTAACGATCAAACAATCGCACGGCGGTTCTTCCAGCCAGGCTCGCGCAGTGAACGATGGCCTGGAAGCCGACGTCGTGACGCTGGCCATGTGGCCCGATACCGACTTGATTCGCCGCAGCGGCTTAATTGCAGAAGGCTGGGAAAAACGGTTGCCGGAAAATTCGTTGCCATACTACAGCACCATTGTGTTCGTCGTTCGCAAGGGCAATCCGAAACAGATTCACGATTGGCCTGACCTGGTGAAGCCGGACGTGCAAATCATCACGCCGCATCCCAAAACATCGGGCAACGGCAAACTCAGCTTTTTGGCAGCCTGGGGTTCGGTGGTCACTCGCGGCGGCTCCGAAGACCAGGCCAAGGACTTTGTTACCAAACTTTATCAGCAGGTACCGGTGCTCGATGTTGCAGCCCGCGCAGCGACGATGACGTTTTCGAAAAAAGGCATCGGCGACGTGCACCTGACTTGGGAGAACGAAGGGCAGCAAGAAGTGCAAGATTCCAAAGGCGAACTGGAAATTGTTTATCCGCCGGTTAGCTTCAAGGCCGAGCCGCAGGTGGCCTGGGTTGACGAAAACGTGAAGAAACACGGCACGGTTGACGCGGCCCGAGCCTATTTGGAATTTTTGTACACGCCGGTGGCGCAGCAGATGATCGCCAAGCATTTTTATCGGCCCAATAGCGAAGGGGATCGGCAAAAATTTGCGGACCGTTTCCCGCCGATCAAATTATTCGGCATTACCGCAGTGGCCAAAGATTGGGACGACGCCTACCAGAAGTTCTTCAATGACGGCGCGCTGTTCGATCAAATTTCGGAAAAGAAATAATACCGCGTTTGCATTCAATGATGCATGACCACAGGCAAAAAGGCAAGGGATTTTTTGTGAATCGCACGCTACCGGGATTCCGTTTAACGCTAGGCATCACGCTCATTTACTTGAGCGTGATGCTATTGATTCCGTTAGCGGCCTGCTTGTGGAAAGTTACGCAATTAGGCCCCGCGGCGTTTTGGGCCGCCGTGTGGACTTCGCGGGCCCGGTCGGCTTATTTTCTGACTTTCAGCGCCAGCTTTATTTCCGCCGCGGTGACATCGCTGTTGGGTTTGCTAATTGCGTGGGTGCTGGTGCGCTACGAGTGGCCCGGCAAGCGCGTGGTCGATTCGCTAGTTGATTTGCCGCTGGCGCTGCCCACGGCCGTGGCCGGCTTGGCGTATTCGGCGTTGTATGTCCAAAACGGTTGGTTCGGCCGGTTTTTGGTGCCCTTGGGAATTCACGGAACCTACTCGCGGCTGGGCATTGTATTGGTGCTGATATTCATTGGTCTTCCGTTTGCCGTGCGGGCCGTTCAGCCGGTGCTGGAGAGCATGGAAGCCGACGCCGAAGAAGCCGCTACCCTGCTGGGCGCCAGCCGGTGGCAAACATTTTGGCGCGTGATTTTGCCGACGCTTAAGCCGGCGCTGATTACGGGCTTTGCATTATCTTTTGCGCGGGCGATTGGTGAATACGGCTCGGTCGTGTTCGTCTCGAGCAATAAGCAAGGCGAAACGGAAATTGCGCCGATGCTGATTGTTTCGAAGCTGGAACAAAATTCGTATGCCGAGGCGACGGCAATCGCTTTGGTGTTGCTGGCCATGTCGTTTGGCATGTTGGCCCTGATCAACGTGCTGGAGCGGAGGAGCCGACGCCATTATGCCTAACGCCGTCGCCACGCTTACTTCCGCTCACGTTACCGCTGCCGCACGGCACGAATCGGCTGTTGCCCGCCGCGTGTTGATTGGCTTGGCGCTGAACGTCGTGGGCGTATTGATTGTCGGCCCGGTGGCGCTGATTTTTTACTCGGCGCTGGAAAATGGAATCGCCGCGTACTGGACCGGCTTGGTTAGCAACCCCGCGACGCTTAACGCCATCAAGCTGACGTTGATCGTCACGCCCATTGCCGTAGTGTTCAATACGCTGTTTGGCATCGCCGCGGCATGGCTGATCGCACGATTTCGCTTTGCAGGCCGCACGGTGCTGACGACGCTGATCGATTTGCCGTTTTCCATTTCGCCCGTGGTCGTGGGGCTGATGTTGATGCTGATTTTTGGCCGCTTGGGCTATTTGGGGCCATGGCTGCAAAAGATGGACATTCACGTTGTGTTTGCATTGCCGGGAATTGTGCTGGCGACCACGTTTGTCACGCTGCCGTTTGTGGCCCGCGAGTTGATTCCTGTGATGGAGGCGCTGGGCAGCGAGGAAGACACCGCCGCAATTAGCCTGGGCGCGAGCAGTTGGCAAATGTTTTGGCGTGTGACGCTGCCCAACATCAAATGGGGTCTGCTGTACGGCCTGATTTTGTGCAACGCCCGAGCGATGGGCGAGTTTGGCGCCGTGTACGTGGTGTCGGGGCGGATCGAAAACCAAACCACGACGATGCCGCTGCAAGTGCAAAAACTGCTGGAGCAAGGCAACGATGCCGACGCCTTTGCGTTGGCCTCGCTGCTTACACTGCTGGCGTTGGTCACGTTGGGGTTAAAAGTTTGGCTGGAGCGGAAAACTCGCCGACAACTGGCGGCAGTCGCCGTTGCCACCGGGATTAGCGAACAGGCAGCCGAAAACATTCACATTCAGTGACCCGAAAACGGGAGCGCGCCGCACCATGAGCATTTCGATCCAAAACATCACCAAGAAATTTGGCAATTTTTCTGCCGTGGATAACGTCAGTTTGGAGATTGCCGGCGGATCGTTGGTGGCACTGTTGGGTCCGTCCGGGTCGGGCAAAACGACGTTGCTGCGTATGATAGCCGGATTGGAAACGCCCGACGGAGGCACGGTAATTTGCCACGGCGAAGATGTGACACATCGCGCGGCAGCCGAGCGTAACGTCGGATTCGTGTTTCAGCATTACGCGTTGTTTCGTCACATGAGCGTGTTTGAAAACGTGGCGTTTGGTCTGCGGGTGCGAAAGCGGTCCAAGACGGAAATTCAAAACAAGGTCCGCGAATTGCTCGGCCTGGTGCGGCTGGAACAGATGGAACATCGCTATCCTTCGCAACTTTCCGGCGGCCAGCGGCAGCGAGTCGCTTTGGCCCGGGCACTGGCGATTGAGCCCAAAGTTCTGTTGTTGGACGAGCCATTTGGAGCGCTGGATGCCAAAGTGCGACAGGAATTGCGTGGCTGGCTGCGGCGGCTGCACGACGAAATTCACACGACCAGCATCCTTGTGACGCACGATCAGGAAGAGGCGTTTGAAGTGGCCGATCGCGTGGTAGTCATGAATCAGGGCCGGGTCGAACAAGCGGGCGCGCCGGCGGAAGTGTTCGACAAGCCGGCCAATCCGTTCGTGATCGATTTTTTAGGGAACGTGAACGTGTTCCACGGCCGCGTGGAAAATGGCCACGCTGTCGTCGGCAATTTGAAATGGGATTACCCCGCCTATCCGCACGCCCAACCACAGGCCGCCACGCTTTACATGCGGCCCCATGAATTGGATATCGCGCTCAAGCAAAACGGCGTGCCTAGTTTGGCGGCCCAAGTGCGGCGGGTAAATCCCACCGGCTCGGTCGCCCGCATTGGCTTAGTGTCCATCGAGCAGCAATCCGACATTCAAGTGGATTTGAGCCTGGATCGGTACGCCGAATTAAATTTTAAGCCGGGTGACACCGTGTTTGTCTTGCCCAAGAAAGTCCGCGTGTTTATGCCCGATTATGTGATTTGAGCAATTCGTTTTCCAAGAACTGCACGTAAACCAGTGGAATCAGGCCGTGCGTAAAGGATTACTAATTATGTCGAACTCAACCCCGCCGCACGGCGAATTAAATTCCGCGTCCACGACGAATCATGTTAATGCCATGGAATTGGCGATGGAGCAAATTCGAGAAGCGCTGCGGGGGTTGCGATTTGGTGTCGTATCGATCGTGGTGCAAGATGGCGTGGTGGTGCAGATCGAACGAACCGAAAAACGGAGACTACGTTGAATTGCAAATTTGTTGGCACGGAGTTTGCATTAATTATCGAACGAAAAAAACCAGAACATTTCAGGGCAGCGTTTAATCGCTGGCCCAATTGAATTTGAGCAGTTTATTCGAAGGCCGACTCACGCGCGTGAGAGGCTGGTTGAACATTCATCGGCGTCGCTGACTGGACCAGCCAGAGGTGCGTTTCAAAAGGCACAAGGAAACGTGCGGCTAGCCATGACTCTTACATGTTGTTGACGCCATTCTGTTTTAACCAACGGTGCCGGCCGGAAATTGGCCAGCATGGGCAGGTTGGTTCTTGAGCAACCGTTCGAAGGGTCGCGCTGTGGGCGTGTTCGGTTCGTAGTTCGCTGCAGTGGATATTTTCGATGTATTTCAAAGATTACTAACTTAATCAGGGAGCTAAATAATGTGTGGCCAGTTGCAGGGGCAGGGTTTTTCATTCCGTTCGTTCACAGTAAGGCACAAAGCCACGTGGCTACTAACGGCCATTTGTGTGTTGTCTACCGCAGGCTGTGGTTCCAGCGGGCCACAAGATTTGCTGACGGCGTATCCGGTCGTGGGAAAAGTCAGCTTCAAAGGGGCGGCGCCGCAGGGAGCGTACGTGGCGCTGCATTCCAAGTCAGACTTGAAAGCACCCAACGGCCAAGTGGTGGTGCCTCGTGCTCAGGTGCAACCGGACGGCACGTTTGAGTTAAGCAGTTACAACTCCAATGATGGCGCGCCGGAAGGCGATTATGTGCTCACCGTTGAGTGGCACAAAACGATTAAAGGCCCCGACGGCGATCCCGTGCTCAGTCCCAATTTATTGCCGCCGCAATATAGCAAGCCGGGCACTTCGCCGGTGAAAGTGACCATCGTGGCCGGCAAGAACGAGTTAACGCCCATTGTGTTGAAGTGAATTTATTGTGTTTCCCGTCCACCTTCTTTCGCCGCGAGAGAAAGCAGTTCCCTTATTTTCGCAACGACTTTCTGAAACGGAGACCCAGTCGTGAAAAAGTTTTATTCCATTCGAAATCGCGCCGGTTTTACACTCGTCGAATTATTGGTCGTGATCGCCATCATTGGCATTTTGATTGCGTTGCTGCTGCCGGCGGTGCAAGCGGCGCGCGAAGCCGCCCGGCGAACCCAATGCGCCAATGTCGAAAAGCAGTTGGGCTTGGCGGTGCTGAATTACGAAAGCGCCAAAAAAACATTACCCGACAGCACACGCCCCGGCGGTTCGACCACCGCCCCGCGCATTTCCGGGTTCACGTTGATTTTGCCGTTTTTGGAAGAATCGCAGCTTTATCAGCAATACGATTTCACGATTAACTGGGATGCCATCAGCGGGGCCGGCGGAGCGAATTTAGTGGTCACCAAAACGCCGATTCCGGCGCTGTTGTGCCCATCCGATCCGCTCGATCCGAATCGGCTCGACGGCGATCCGCAAGTGCCCGACGCTTCTGGCCACACGGTGTGGACACCGGAAGTAGCTGTTACCGATTATAGTCCCGTGGTTGGGGTGCATCCCGATTTGGGCGATGGCACGACCGTGACCTCGCCGTCCGGTCGGCCGGCTCAAAATCTTGTTGATGAATCGACCATCAGCTGGGATGCAACCAACAAAAGCGCCAACAGCGGTTTGATGCGGAAGAACGCTACGTGCAGGCTGAAAGACGCTTTGGATGGCTTGTCGCATACCATTATGTATGCCGAATCTGCGGGCCGGCCTAATATTTGGCGTAACGGCGTACAGGTCCCGGGCGACGTGATGACGGTTCATCAAAATGGCGGCGGCTGGGCGCGAGCAGCCACCGACGTGACCTTGCACGGATCTTTGTACGATGGTTCGCAATTAAACGGACCCTGCCCGTTGAATTGCACTAATGGCGAGAATTATCCGACGTACAACGTGGCGCCGTATTTCTCAGAGGGAACGTCGGAGATTTATTCCTTTCACGTCAACGGCGCGCACATTTTGCTGGGGGACGGATCGGTGCATTTCCTCAGCGACAAGATCGACATTCGTCAACTGGCCCGGTTGATTGCTCGGGCCGACGGTTTGGAAATTACGGGCGTTGATTATTAGAGCCACGCGAGGTCAGAACCAAATGATCGACGCGTCCCCGCCGGCGTCTGGGGATACCGCCTGTTCTCAGGCGCCGGCAATTTGAAAGCGGTGATGGCTATGAGGCCGTTGATAGGAAACCATCGTATGTCGCACATTTTTTCCGCCAATCGGACTGGAGAAGACCCGGATTCGTTCCCCTGGGACGAGGCGCTGGATCAGATGCAGTTGCACTTCACGCTGCACAATGACCCCAGTTTAATTCATCCGCTGGTACAGTACTTGCGAGAGCGGGCCGCCGCATTCGATTTGTGTGAAGGAACACTGGAAAAGCACGTGGGCATTGCTCTGGAAGAGGCGCTGCTGAACGCATTTTATCACGGTAATTTGGAGCTCTCGGCCCAAGATTTACGGAAAGCCAGCGACGAGCTGATTGCGCACAGCCAAGCGCCGTTGATTCTCCAGCGGCAACAAGCGGCGCCCTATTGCCACCGCTGCATTCACGTGCGGGCCAGCTTTTCCACGGCCCAAGCGGAATTTGTGATCCGCGACGAAGGTCCGGGCTTTGATTATGCCGTGTGCACGCCGCTGGTGATCGATGACGGCGAACTGTCGCGGCCCACGGGCAGGGGCCTACTGTTGATGTATTCGTTCATGGATGAAGTGCGGTTCAACGAAATGGGCAATGAAGTGACCCTACTGCTGCGCGGCGGACATCACCGGGGCGATACCGAACTGGACGGTGTGTAGCTCGACGGTGTGCGATGTCAGCATGATCGGGGCAAAAAATAACCCAGGGGCCTTGGGGCCCCTGGGTTTTCGCATGCGCGGTGGAAATTTGTCGACAAACTTCCAAGTAGTGGTTGCTTAGCACGTGCCGCAGCATACGGGGGTGCCGTTAAAGCACACGTAGCAGCAGCAGCCGTTTTCGCAGCACTTGGAGCAGCATTCGCAGCAGCATTGCAGCGAGTTGCAGCATTGCTTGTCGCCGCTGGTGCAGGTGATGCAGCAACCATCGGAGGTGTACTCGCACTTACAATGGCAATTGGCAAACGTGCAATTGCAGCACTGAATGCCATTTTGAGTGCAGCAGCAACTGCAGCAGCCATCGCACAACATGCGGCACAAATTCTGCAACGTTGCGCACGATAACTCATCTTCGCAACGACAGTGGATTTTGAAGCCACCCGTGCATTTTTCGAATTCCACTTTGCACCGTGGCACGACACACCAGTTACCCGCCGAAGGCCCGGCAGCCGGAAAACCCGAAGGTTGCCACGACTGACTGGGACTGCTGGCGGTCGGTGCTCCAGCGGAAAACCGTTCCATTAAGACTGCACTGGACATGAAAAGCTCCTTTCTGAAGGCCAGGCGTTTCGCTTGGACGAAGTGTCGAAAGCACGGCAAAACGGCATTGTTTGCCTTGGAGCCCGGCCTAACCATGCGGCGCGCTTCTGGTCAATCCAGTGAGCCGCGCCAAATTAATGCGTAAAACCCTCCCGGTCCACGGGTCAGCGCTACTGCAGTAATATAGGACGCGGCAGAAAAAAACAGCAAGACAAGTTTTTTGGTCTAGGTAAATCATGTCGTATCGGCAAACGCTACCAATCAACCGTTTTACTCGGTGCGACCCAACCTTTTTCGCCGCGGGATTGAAAAAATTCGATAATTACTAAAACGGTCATGTTGATCATGCTTGCAACCTGATTACGCTAGCAGATGTAGAAAATGACTTCATTTATGGGGAAATGGTAGCATGAAAATGACCGAACATCAGCGACGGTTTTCGATGCCGCCGCCAGGATTCACCGTGGCGCACAAACATGCCGCCTCAGCAGCGGTTGCAACGACGCCGCTTTCGCCAGCCAGCTCGCTTACCACGCTAGCGCAAATTTACACCCAAGCGCGCGACCAAGCTTTACTCACCGTCCAGCGTCGCCGATTCGATGCACTGTGCGATCGGCTGTTTAATTCGTAATCAGTGGTTCGGCTGTCGATGACGTCAACACAACAAAAAGCCCGGTGGTGGGACAATTTCAAATTCCGACCGCCGCTTTTCCCGACTGACACAGTCGAGCTATGTTCAAATTGGCCCACTACCAAAAGCACAGGGGTTGCAACCCCTGTGCTTTATTTGTTGGCGGACCAATTCTCGCGCAGCAATCGCTAGGGTGTAGATTTAGATTGCACGCATGGGAGTAGATCGTCCCGTGTGGACTCAGATCGCCGCTGCCGCGGTTTCACCGGTCCGAATGCGAACCACATCATCCAGGGTGCTGACAAAAATCTTTCCATCGCCCACTTGCCCCGTGCGTGCCGCCGCAACGATCGTGTCGACCACGCCTTGGACGTCTTTATTGTCGACGACCACTTCCAACTTCACCTTTGGCAAAAAGTCGACGGCGTATTCCGCGCCGCGGTACGTTTCGATGTGCCCCTTTTGGCGGCCAAAACCGCGCACCTCGGTCACGGTCATTCCTTGCACGCCTTTGCCGTGGAGCGCGTCTTTGACTTCCTCCAATTTGAAATGGCGAATCACGGCTTCAATTTTCTTCATGTCAATATCTCCTAGAATTGGGTCCTATTTTTCTAATGTTGTGATGTGAGGTGAGGCCAGAACCAGCCGCACGACGTGCCTGAAAAGACCAATTTGGCCCACACGCCGCGATTCACAGACTGTAATCGAATTGGCTGCCGTGTGACAGGGGCGGCGCCGCAACTTGCCGCCGACCACATCTTCAGATCGCCTCGCCCTGCATGCTTGTTGCCCCCGACGCGCCTTTGATTTCCTACTTCAACTCGTTCATGAACCGCAAGAAATGGGCGTCGAGCAGGGCCAGGTTTTCGCCGAAAACATCGGTGAAATCTTTTAGCCGTTGGGCCGCAGGATACGCAGTGAATGCCGGCCGAGAGCCCGTTTTTTGCAGATATCGGGCGTATTCGCGCGGCATTTCTTCCACGAGAAAAAACGTAAATGCCCAGGCTTGGGCATAGGCGTTCATGGGATCGCTTTCGAACTGTCGATCAGAGCTGATCATTTCGGCCAACGTTTGGGGCGTGTGTTTGGCCAGTTGTGATTTGAAGTCGTTCAAGCGGCCCCGGTTGATGCGATCCGCCTGACTGGGATATGTGCGCGAATCAGCCACGCCCCGCGCTTCGAACATGGTGCCCAAACCTTCTGCCACCCACCGGGGAGGCGGCGACCATCGGTTGTGAATGCCCGTATTGAACGCCGTTTGATGCGATGCTTCGTGGAATACCGTGGCGTAATTTTGTTGCCATTGCGCGTTGGACGTGCGGCCATCGCCAATGTCGAATAGCGCCACCCGATTGGTATACGGCGAATAGTAGCCCAACAAGCCGGCGCCGGCGGGCAGCGTATCTTTGGCCGCATAATGTCGGAAATCGTCCTGTGTGGCAAACACGATGGCCACGAGGGGAAACTGTGGATCGCTTAACGTGAAACCGCGGACCGCAAAATACATTTCGCAGGAGCGATACATTTGTTCAAATCGATCGGCCCACTGCGTTTGCCCCTTCGGATGCACCACCAAAAAATGTCCTGTGCCGCTGACTTCGTATTGCGGGCCAAACTCGCGCTGGAGCATTCCGCGGAGCATGTTTTGTGGATACGGGCTGAAGCCATCGCTGGTTTTGTGATAATCTTGAGCGTCGCCGGGAGCGAATTCGGTCATCGCCCCGTCGCGTCCCAGCAAATACATTTTCGTATTCGACCAGGTTAACGGCATGCCTTCCACACGTTGGCCGTGGACGACGGCGTCCATGGTAATCGGCGTGGGTGACGAACCGGCAAAGATGAAAGCGGCCCATCCCCAGGCCACACACGACGCCAGTGCCCGCAAGGAAAATAGTCGATAATTCATGCCATTGTCCTGGATAGACCCGGGTGGTATGGCCCATCATCGCGGGCCTTGGCTATACAAGTTTAGAATGTAAATTCCTCTTAGAACGGCCGCGCGCTAGAACCTCTGGCTGGGCGCGTCTAAAATGAAGTTATGTTCTGTGGGTTGCTCGTTTGTTGCGTGGAGAACCCTCCAGCCAGCATCTATCGCGTTGAAGGTAGAAAAGATTGAAAAATTAGGGTACGAAGCCTGAAACGTATGATTATTTCAAGCATGAATCGAAGCCAACAAACCGTTGTCGGCATTTCCCAGGCTACTGATCGCTTTCCAATCTCCACCGCTGGTTTTATCCAAGTCGTGACGATCATGGGAGCGATATTTCTCACCGCGGCCTGCCTTCTGGCGCAAGGGCTGGAAGGCCCTCCGCCCCCGGATATGTCCAGTCTTGAACCCCAACCGCTGCCGTCGCCGTCGGGGCAGGATGCGGCCCAAGCCGTCATCGCACGGGTGAACGGTGTGCCGATTTTTCAGAACCAAGTGGAGCGCGCGATGGACGAGGTCGCGCACAATCAAAAAATCGGCGCCGACATGCTTCCCACGGTGGAAGCCACCATGCTCCAGAAGTTGATCGATCACACCCTCGTTCAGCAATTCCTAACAGCGGAAAAAATGACCCCCAGCGTCGATGAGATAACCGCCACCGTCGAACGCTTGCGCACGGCCCTGCAACAGCAGAATTCCAACCTGGAAGATTTTTTGGCGCGCACCCATCAGACCGAGGCCTCGCTGCACGCAACCATGGAATATGAATTGGGCTGGCGAAAATTCGTCGACCAACAAACCACCGATAAATCGTTGCAAACGTTGTTCGATCGTTTCCACGAACAGTTCGATGGCACGCAGCGTCGCGTCAGTCACATTCTGCTGCGACCGGAAGGCGCCGTCGATTCCGAGGTTACCAAAGCCCTGGTGGAGCAAGCCCAGAAGTTGCGCGATGATATCGAAGCCGGTAAACTTACCTTTGAAGACGCGGCTCAAAAATATTCGGCCGGACCCAGCCGCAGCCGCGGAGGCGATTTGGGCTTTATTCCGCTCAAAGGCGTGATGGCGGGGTCTTTCTCGCAGGCCGCCTTTTCCATTAAGCCCGGCGAAATTAGCACGCCGGTCGTCACCAATTTTGGCGTGCACTTAATCAAAGTAACCGATGTCAAGCCCGGCACAAAAACCTGGCAAGAGGTGCGCGACCAACTGCAACCGGCCCTGTCGGAATATCTACTCGCCGCAGTGACCAAACAAATGCGCGAAAAGTCGCTTGTGGAGTATGCCGCCGGTGTTCCGCACTTTAAAAAAGGGACCACGGAATTGGAAATCAGCCAAAGTCCGCCCGGTTCGTAAGAGTCCCACAGCCGAAGTTCGCGGGGACCGTTGGACGTGGTCGGATCGATGAAGCATCTTGATTTGTTTTTAGCCGCCGCGCGCCGCGTTTCACAGTTCACGCAACTGCAGCGGATCGCTGGCATCCAATTGCAGCAGCCGCTCCTTCACTTCCCGGGCCATGCGCCGCTGGCCCATTTTTATTAAACATACGGCCACTCCACGTCCGGCTTCGAAAAATACTTGATTGGCCTCGTGCCGATATGGCAGGCATTTGATTTGGCCGCCGCGTTGAATGGCGCCTAGGCCCAGCTGATACGCGTAACCGTAATGACCCCGTGCCAGGCGCACATCCCCCGCCGCCAGGGCCAAATCACCCAACAATTTGTGAGCGGCCAGAAAATTGTGGCATTCGCTCAGCAGCCAGCGGAGTTCGTACTGAGCAATTTCGGTTTCTCCGGCCGCGATCATTTTTTGAGCTTCTTCCAAATCGTCTTG
Source organism: Pirellulales bacterium (assembly GCA_035499655.1). Lineage (NCBI taxonomy): Bacteria > Pseudomonadati > Planctomycetota > Planctomycetia > Pirellulales > Pirellulales bacterium. The sequence goes on along the minus strand of DATJYL010000007.1, from coordinate 5,178 downwards.
GCGCGCCCGCGCACAACCCGGATGAACCAATTTCCACGATTCGTCCGGCTCCTGCGACACGCTTAATTTGCGTCCGCCCTGTTTTCGAGATGATTTTCGCTTGGCCACGGCAGTCGCTGGATAGTTCTTCCCAGTGCGATAGAATTTGGTCCTTGCAGCGTAAACTACCGCGCCGGGTTCGTCCACCGATTACCCCCCATGAACCTGAGCCAGGTAAACTCTCCATTCATATTCATGCCTGCGGCGCGAGAAAAAATAGCAGCAAAACATCGCCTTCCATCGTCCGGTTGGCTGCACCGTGCCCGCCGCCGGCTGTTGAAATGGTATCGGCACAATGCGCGCGATTTGCCCTGGCGGCGCACGACTGATCCGTATGCCATTTGGGTCAGCGAAATCATGCTGCAGCAAACGCAAGTCGCCACGGTGGAACGGTATTATGCGAAATTCATGGCTGCCCTCCCGACTGTGGCAGCGTTGGCTTCGGCACAGGAAGACCAAGTGCTACGGTTATGGGAAGGCCTGGGATACTATCGCCGCGCCCGGCAAATGCACGCCGCGGCGAAAATTATCATGGCCAAGCATGGCGGCGCGTTTCCCAACGATCTACAAACTTTGCGGCAACTGCCGGGTATCGGTCGTTATACTGCCGGAGCAATTTTATCGATCGCCTTCGACATCTCCGCTCCCATATTGGAAGCCAATACCGTGCGCTTACTGTGCCGTTTGTTGGCTTATCGTGGCGATGTATCCGGTCGCGCGGGACAACAACTTCTCTGGCAAGCGGCGGAAGATTTTTTAACCAAGCGCGGCAGTGGCGAACTGAATCAAGCGCTGATGGAACTGGGCAGCCTGGTTTGCACGCCGCGAAACCCGAAATGCGGCGAATGCCCGCTCCGGGAGCTTTGCCCTACGCAGCATGGTGGATGGCAGAATCAAATTCCTGCTCCGCGCCCGCAGCCGGAAGTAATCAACGTGAGCGAGGCGGCGGTGATCATATTTCGCCGTGGTAAAATACTGCTGCGAAAATGCGGTCCCGCCGAGCGCTGGTCCGGCCTGTGGGATTTCCCGCGATTTCCAATGAAGCAATTAACAAACAAACCGCGAAAACAAAAAAACACAATCAAAAAGCCGTCCCGGCACGCCGGGATGGTCACGCCGCAGCGGAAAATAGAAATCATCGAGCGCGTGAGACAAATGACCGGTGTGATCATTTTTGATGCCAAGCATTTCGCCACGCTGCGGCATAGCGTTACGCGATTTCGCATTACACTCGATTGTTTTGTCGCCCACTCTCGCAAAACCGGCCGGCTTCGAAACCTCGCTCCTTCCACTAATGGACACAGTGAAATGCGCTGGATTGAACCCTCGTCCTTGGACGATTATCCCTTGTGCGTGACCGGCCGCAGATTAGCGCGGCTATGGGGCGAGATGATCGATTCAATCTCGTAACAGCGCATCCACGGCCGCGCCAATGTTCGGGCTGGCCATCAGCGTTTCGCCTACTAAAATGGCATTCACCCCAGCGGCTTCCAACCGTTGCACGTCGGCTCGGGTGCGAATGCCACTTTCGGCCACGAGGATGCACGAGTCGGGCACTTGCTCGCGCAGCCGGAGCGTGTGTTCCAAATCGGTTTTGAAGGTGTGCAAATCTCGATTGTTGATGCCAATCAAAGTAGCCCCGACATCGAGCACGCGCTGTAAATTGGCCGGCTCGTACAACTCCACCAGCGGCGTCATTCCCAGCGCAATCGTCTCGTTGTGCAAGGCCCGCAAATGGCAATCGTCTAAACACTCGGCGATGAGCAGCACGGCGTCGGCGCCAGCGGCACGTGCTTCGTACAGTTGGCATTTTTCCAGAATGAAATCCTTTCGCAGCACCGGCAGCGCCACGGCGGCCCGAATGTCGCGCAGATATTCCAACTTGCCTTGAAAGAATGGTTCATCCGTCAGCACGCTCAAACAAGCCGCGCCGTGTTGCTGATAAATTCGGGCTCTTTCCACGGGCTTGAAATCGGCCCGAATCACGCCGGCGCTGGGGCTAGCTTTTTTGACTTCGGCGATCAGCTTGATGGGCCCCGGGCCGGCGAGCGCAGCGAAGAAATTACGCGGCGGTGGGGCTTTTTCCGCGGCTGCCCGAACCTGCGCTTCCGTCTGGGCCGCTTTGGCGGCTTCAATTTCGCGCTGTTTGCTGGCGATAATTTTGTCGAGCACAGACATGGCGGCGGAGTGAGTGGTGAGTAGTGAGTGGTGAGGAATGAGAGGTGCCACTCACAACTCACCCCTCACCAATTCTAGTGTCGAAAATGTCGCCGGCCGGTGAAGATCATGGCTATGCCTGCGGCGTTGCAGGCGGCAATTACTTCGTCGTCGCGCTTGCTTCCGCCGGGTTGAATGACTGCTTTCACGCCCGCGGCGGCCGCCAACCGGATGGAATCGGCGAACGGGAAAAATGCATCGGAAGCCAGCACGCTGCCAGCGGCTCGTGCCCCGGCTTTTTGCAAAGCAATTTGCGTGGAATCGACCCGGCTCATCTGTCCCGCGCCGACGCCAATCACCATGCGCTGCGCCGCCAGCACGATCGCGTTGGATTTGACGTGCCGCACCACGGCCCAGGCAAATTTTAATTCGGCCAATTGCGCAGCGGTCGGCTGGTGCGTAGTGACCACGTGCCATTCGGCTTCCGGATCAGGGGCGATATCGGCTTCTTGCAACAAAAAGCCGCCATCAATCGGCCGGAACAGCCACGGATCGACCGGACCATGCAGCGATCCCACTTGCAGCAAACGCACATTGGTTTTCCACTTGGGCTTGGTCGTCAGAATTTCCAAAGCGGCGGGCTCGAATTGCGGCGCGACAATGGCTTCGATGAAACGATCAGGCTCGGTCAGCACATCGGCCGTGGCGGCATCCAGGGGCACATTCACTCCCACCACGCCGCCGAAAGCGCTGACCGGATCGCCCGCTAATGCATTCCGCATGGCCGTAGCCAACGAATCGGCCGTCGCCGCCCCGCAGGGATTGTTGTGCTTAATCACAACCGCAGCCGGCTCTGGCAACGAACGGCCAATGGCCAGCGCCGAGTCCAAATCGAGCAAATTGTTGTACGACAGTTCTTTGCCGTGCAGTTGATGGGCGGATACCAAATTCGTTCCCGCTTTGCTTCCTGATGCCGAAGGCAACGCATACAGGGCCGCCTTCTGGTGCGGGTTTTCACCGTATCGCAGCACTTCACGACGCTGAAGGTGCAGAGCAATGGCCGGCGGAAATGTGCCGCGCTCCGCGCCTTCGCCGCGTCGAGGCAGGTCGTCGATGCCCCCTTCTCCCAAGCGGTCTGAAGGATCATCGCCGGCCGAGCGGAATTTGCTGCCTGCAAAATAATCGGCAATCGCGCGATCGTAGCGGGCGGTCAATTCAAACGCTTCCGCCGCCAATTTCCGCCGCAGCTCCAGCGTGGCGCCGCCATGCTGGGTGATTTGCTCCAGAATGCCGGCGTATTGCTCGGTCGACGTAGCCACCGCCGTGAAGGCATGATTTTTTGCCGCGCCGCGAATCAGCGTGGGTCCGCCAATGTCGATGTTCTCGATCGCTTCGGCATCGGTTACATCCGGCCGAACGATGGTCGCTTCAAACGGATACAAATTCACGATAACCAGTTCGAACGGCACAATGCCGTGCTGCTCCATCGCGGCGCGGTCGTCGGGGCGATCGTGCCGGCACAAAATGCCGCCGTGGACTTTCGGGTGGAGCGTTTTAATGCGGCCATCCATCATTTCGGGAAAACCGGTGTAGGCGGAAATTTCGCGAACCTCCAGGCCCGCCTGCTCTAAGTGCTTGCGTGTGCCGCCGGAGGCGAACAATTCCACATTATGGGCAACCAGGCCGCGAGCGAATTCGACCAGCCCCAGCTTATCGCTGACGCTAATCAGGGCGTGTTTGATGGGAATGATGTTCATGGGGGATGGTAGGTTTATGTTGGATGCTTCGCGCTGGATTATTTGAAGTGGGTGCCGATTTGGCGTGCACTCGCTCTAAATTTAAGGCTACCGCCCTGCGCACGGTCGACGCTCGTCGACCGTGCTCGGTTGCTGGTCGCGGCTAAACAGTCTGTACTCTGTTCCCCCTCAACTGCCTTCCGCCTGCTGCCAGCCGCCTACAGGGTGGTGGGACAATTTGAAATTCCGACAGCCGCTTTTCCCGACTGACACAGTCGGGCTATGTTCAAATTGGCCCACTACGCGCCTACCGCTAGTTATAGATTCTCGTCGTCCGTCGTGATAGGTTGTAGGTCTTGCCGGCGGCACATGCGGCCGGTCCCACCCACCTAATTTCTCACCACGGAGCCCACCATGAAACTTTCGACAATTTTCGTGATTGCGATGTTCGGCCTGTCTGGCCTTATTCGTTCCACGGTCGCCGCGGATTTGAAAGTCGGCGAGCCGGCGCCCGACTTCGAACTGAAAGGCTCCGACGGTCAATTGCACCATTTGGCCGATTACAAAGACAAACAGGCGGTGGTGCTGGCCTGGTTTCCCGCCGCGTTTACGCCGGGCTGCACGGCGGAATGCAAGTCGTTGAAGGACGATGGCGACGCCATTAAAAAATTCGACGCCGTCTATTTCGCGATTAGCGTCGATCCCATGGAGAAGACGGAAAAAAGCAAAGGCAACAAAGCGTTCGCCGAATCGCTGGGCGTGGATTATCCAATTCTCAGCGATCCGGAACAAACGACGGCCAATGCCTACGGCGTGCTGGCCGGCAATGGCCGAGCGCACCGCTGGACTTTTTACATTGGCAAAGACGGGAAGATCGCGGTGATTGATAAAAAAATTGACACTGCAAAAGCCGGCGAAGGCGTGGCGGCCAAGCTGAAAGACCTTGGCGTGCCAGAGAAGAAATAACGACTTTTTCACCGCACCGACTAATTTTCACCGCGGAGGCGCGGAGACGCAGAGAAGTCAGATACCGAAGAACCGCGGATTTTCGCGGGTGACGGCAAAGAAGCAGGATCAATTAGCCACAGATGAACACGGATGAAAAGGCTTTGTTGAAACCCTATTGATTCCAATGGGAAAACAGTTTACATCAATGCGTCATGGAAACCACACGTGCGATGACGCGGTCGCCGGTGGCGTTGGCCAGGAAGGCCGTCGAAATTGCGCAACGTGCTTTGCCTGCCTA
>DATJYL010000006.1 GCA_035499655.1 Pirellulales bacterium | reverse complement strand
TTCCGCGTGGCAGTGAGTGGCGGGTTTCGGTGGTCTAACTAATCGCTGGTGGCAATGGAAAGCGCTTCTTCCAGGCTGGTCATTCCGTTACGAACCTTGTCCAGCGCGCTGTCGGCGAGCATTTTCATGCCTTCGGCGCGCGCTGCTTCGCGTAATTCTGGCAGTGGGGTCCGCTTTTGAATCAAATCGGCCATATTGGCTGTAATTCGAACCACTTCAAAAACGCCCACGCGCCCCTTATATCCGTTGCCACGGCAAACATTGCAGCCTTTGGGTTTAAACATTTCCTGCCCGGCTTCAAAGCCGTAGCGCTGGGCGGTTTCTTCGTCGCAGGAGAAGGGTTGCTTACACTCTTTGCACAACCGGCGGATGAGCCGTTGGGCTTCCAGCACGCGCAAGGTTGCCGCCAGCAAGAACGGCTCAATTCCCATATCTTGCAAGCGACTAACTGCGGAAAGGGAGTCGTTGGTATGAATGGTGGAAAGCACAAAGTGGCCGGTTAAGGCGGCGCGCAGACATATTTGCGCCGTTTCTTGATCGCGCACCTCGCCCACCATGATCACGTCGGGATCCTGACGCAAAAAAGCGCGCAAAACGCTGGCAAAGGTTAGCCCTACTTGCGTCTTCACCTGAATTTGATTCATCCCGTCAAACTTGTATTCGACGGGATCTTCAACCGTGCAGATGTTGACATCGGGGTGATTCCGGTAGTTCAGGCAGGCGTACAGCGTGGTGCTTTTGCCGCTGCCTGTCGGTCCGGTTACTAACATCAGCCCGTGAGGCATGTCGATCGATTCCATCAGGTCCTTGGATTGCCGCTCGTCAAATCCCAGGCCTGTGAGTTGAACGGGGATAGCGCCTTTATCTAAAATACGCATCACGATTTTTTCGCCCCAGACGGTGGGCACGGTGCTGACGCGAAGATCGACCCGTTTCTCCCCAACCCGCAAAGAAATGGCGCCGTCCTGGGGAACCCGTTTCTCGGCAATATCCATCTTGGCCAAGATTTTGAAGCGTGACACCACGGGCAAGTAAAGCGAGCGTGGCGGCGGAGTGAGCTCCTGCAATACGCCATCGACACGAATGCGGGCTTTGCAGGTTTCCTCGAAGGGCTCAATATGGATATCGCTGGCGCCTCGGCTCATCGCCTGTTCGAGAATTTGATTGACGAGCATAATGGTGCGACCGTCGGGACCCGAAGGCAGCGCTTCGTCAAGATCCAAGACTTCGCCACTTGGCCCGTACCCATCGTCTTCGCCGAAACCCTCGTCGTCTTTGCCCTTTTCTCCCTCGCGTTTGCTGCGTTTTGTGGAGGCTTTTTTAGTAATTTTTCTGGCGCGATATTTTCCGTCGGTCGAAAAGTACGCGTCAATCAATCCCTCGACGACGGAATGCGTGGTGATGAGCGGCTTGACCGAAAGCCCGGAAAGAAATTCGATTTCATCGGCGATCAAAAGACTGTTTGGACTGGTGAAGACGACGGTAATGCCTTCTTCATCAACAGCGACCGGGGCAATGAAGTGTTCGCGGCAAAGTTTTTCCGGAATGTATGGAGCCAGCGCGCGATCGACAATTGAATTATCCGGCGGCGGTTCATAGAGCGGCGCCATCAGGTATTCAGAGTAAACCTGCGCGATATCTTGCTCGCCGACAAGTTCGCTTTCGATAACCGCCACTTCGCGCCGGTTATCTTCGACCGCCAGAATTTCCCCATGCGCAGACAACTGCTCTGCGGTGAGCAAACCCTTGTCGAAGAGCAATTGCACAAGAAGCGGATAGGCGGTGGTGGTTTCCGAAGGCGTCACTGCTTTTGATTTCTTCGTTGATGGTGTGGGCAGTCAACCGTTGTTGTCGCCGGACATTTGTGAGGGGTGGGGCGTGGTGACTTGGTGGAGATCATGGCGGCCGTTCCTGGGCGATTGTTCCGACGACTAAACGGATGAACGCCGGTATGGCAATCAATGCGATCTGTCGGCACTCATTGTAAGTTTTGCCGAATTGGCCTTCGGCTCTGGCGTGGGTAAGGGATCGGCATAGTGCAATTCTTTGGTTTCTCCTTGGAAACTTAGCACAACTTTGTCGATATCTACGTGCGCAACTGTATAAGCGTTGTGCGCGGCCTTGGCCCCCTTTCCGGAAGCTGTAATCTGTTCGCCTTCGGCATACAGCGAGCCGTTAATCACCGCGAAGCGGCTGCCGCCGGCGACATAAGTTCCGCTGAGAGTAAAATTCTTAAATTCATCTACGCGCCGTGCATCGGCCGCCGGTCCTTTTTTGGCGGCGGTCGATTTACCAGCGACCGTCGAGGCTTTCTGAGCGACTTTAGCGCCAAGGGATTGCGGAATTTCGAAGAGTCCGTCCCGAATGTCGCCCGCGGGCGATGGATTCAATAAGCTGGCCAGCGACGCAGCGGCCGATTTGTCGGAATTCTTGGATTTTGAGATGGCGGTAGGATCGTCAAAGTACGGCCAGCTAAGGTAGCCGAGAATTCCGGCAATTACGGCGATCGGCGCTATTCTGGAAAGTTTAGTGGGCATATTAGCCTGTCACTCCCACAACAGTTAAGTGCATCACCAGCGCGCCTTTGGTTTGAATGGACGTTTCGATATCCATAATGTCAACTCGCACGAGACGCGGATTCGATTCCAGCCATTTCAAAAAGTCATTCATGTCGCGCAGTTGGCCGTTGAGCTCGATTCGCATCACGATTCCCTTGTAAGGCCCGACCTCCTTCGGGGCGCCGGGATCCAATAAAATCAGCTTCAGCGGAAATTGCCTGATGCCGACCAACATGTATTGGACCCATTCGTCAGTGTCGGCTTTGTCGGGCACACGGTCTTTGAACGTGGCATATTCCTTGCGAAGGGTTTCGATGTCTTGCACGGTCTCCAAAAGCTTCTTTTGGGCCGCCAGCTTGTGCATGTCTTCATCAATATTCGCAGCCAGCGGGCTGAAGACCCCGACGTAGGCCACCGCTAACACAATGCCGGTGACAACAGCCCGTAGGAAACCGGGGTTGTGCAGGCGCTCGACGAGAGCCGCGACAGAACTTTTGCGTTTTCTAGCTGTTTGCCGGCTCATTTGTGTTCCTCCTTGGAAGCCGTTTCGTTGCCAGATGAAGCCGACGGACTGCCGGACTTAGGCAGGCAAATCACCGTGAAAAGTGCCTGGCTGACTTCATTCTTTTTCTCTACTGTTGGGCATTTTATGTCCGAGAGGGCCACCACGGGAAAGTTCTGCTGCAACAGCGGCGAATCTCGCAGCTGCGTTAATAACTGGTCGATTTGTTTGGGTGTGGAACCGTCAGCAGGAATCGGCGATTGGGCGCGAATTGTGTAGGATTTTTTCGGCGGAATTTTGGATCTTGGATCTTCCAATTCATAAATGCCCAGCAGCGTCAGCAGCGTGGTCTGTTCTGGAACACGATTGGAAATATCAGCGGTGTATCGAGTCCAAATAATTCTCGAGCCGACAAATGTTCGGATTGCCTCGACGCGGTTATTTAAGAATTGCTGTTCTTTGTTTAGCTCGGCTTGTGTTTTTGAGCCAACCCAGGGATGCTTTGCCAGCTCGTTGCGCAACGGCCAATCGGATTGACTTAGTCCGCGCCAGTGCAGAAACATAACCAGCGCCATGCAGACCACGAGCGTCAGCTGCACAACCAGTTCTCCCTTAGGAAAGATTTGCCACATGGAGGGAGCAGGAGTCAGCGACCGGCTGAGGTCCAACCCCTGCCCTGATTGCTGCGTCAGCGAGCTGAGCGCCAATCCATACGCCACCGCTGCGCCGTTCCACGGGGGACTATCGCAGCAAGCGATTTGCAATCCGGCTCGTTTCGCAAATTCGTCGCTGGTCAAGCCGCCACGGAGATCCTGGCGGCCGTGGACGATAGCCACATCGGCTTGCCCATCGACGCCACAACGCGTTGCCATGGCTTGGCACGAACGGATCGACGAGCAAATCGTTGGTATTTCTCTCCCCTTGGGCAAGCTGAAAGATTTCCAGAGGATGCAGGTCGAGGCGGCGGTCACCATGGCAATCGCCTCATGATCACTCAAGAACATGCGAATCGCGATGGTTGAGCGGCGCGTGCGCCGCTGTTGTACACCCGCCCGCAAAAGCGCCAGGGGCGCCGGTTCGGTGCGCAGGGGACGGATGCCGCATTTTTGCAACGTTTTTAACAAATCGGCCAGGTACACAGTACGGCAGGAAACGATGCTCACAAATTTGTTCTTGCCGAACACGCTGGACTGCATTTCAGCCGTCATCTCGTCGATGCAGGCATTGGGAGACTGCAACACTTCGCGGAGCAACGTTTGCGGCTCTGAAGGCGCGCTTTCAACTCGAGAAGGACGTGTGGAGTAGAAGACGCGCCGTGGGCAAATGCCTAAGGTAACGGAGCAAGCACGCTTCCGAGAACCTGCCAGCGGTGCGATGAGATTCGTGATCGTTTCTGCAAGGTTTTCCGGCTCGTACGAGTCGCTGGCGTGGACAATTTCGCTGGAACCCAGGGGCGTGCTAGCCACCTGACTGACGAACACTTCATGCTCGCCGATATAAAGACCAATACCCTTGTAAGGCGTAAATCTTGTCAGTACCGCTTTCACAGGTGTCTCCTGCGTTCCGCGGGCCTTTGCGGCGGCGTCGCGGGCTCGCCGCCCTATGGGCTCGCCAAATCAAAGGGGTAACTGAAAAGATTCAGCCTCACGAAGGGTAAGGTCTTAGTTAATTCAACTCGAATTGCGGAGGTTAACCACCCATCGGATTCACATCGGCAACAATCGTGCTATTCGTGGAATCATACCCCTGGTCGGTGAACGTCACCGTGTAGGTGCCGTATCCCGACGATGATCCCGCGCGGGTCAACGTCAAAGTCCAGGAATCCTCGATATGGCCACTGGAGCCGGCCGCTGGTGTTCCCACGGTGAAGTACTTCGGGGCGGGGAAACTGATGTCCAGCAGGCTGACGTCGTCGGCATAGGTGCCATTCTGTGCTTGATAACGCTCTTGCGAATCGCGCACGGCTGACAGGTAATTGAATGCTTCAGCTGCCTTCGAGCGTTCCACTGACTTCAGGAACCGGGGCACACCAAACGCCGCCAAAACGCCGATGATAACGATGACTACCGCCAATTCGACCAACGTAAAGCCACTGCGGGGTGCCTTTGAAAACGAACGACGACTCATATTTGTTCTCCTTGGTCTTGCACAATACATGTGGGCAACAAGTTTGAATGCAAGGCTGGATGCGAAAGGAACATTCCCATCGGAAACATCCGCCGACCATCAGGGCAATTGGTCAGACTTAAGGGTCCGGCCACCCTCCACAAGTACGCTGCAACGCTAAAAACTCTTAGATTGCGGTAAACCGCTTGTCAAATCTTTTTGTTGCCATAAGCCAATGTGCGCTCCAACGCACATGAGGGCGTACGGGTAAAGACAGCGCGGACAACATTTGGCGAGGAGCGCGTTGCAATTAAGAAACGCTCATGTTGCCAGGCCGCCACGCATTGGCGACGCATGAGCACAGAGGCGGACTATTTTTTCGGCTCGGCCAGCATGGGGGCCAACGGCGTTGCCGGCGTTGGCGCCGGGGCCGGCAACAACTCCGGCTCAGGACGTTCTAAAGGAATCTGGCTCGATTGATTTGGCAGCCAATCCGGCGGCGCCAGCTCCGCTGGAATTGGCCGGCCAGACATGTCCGTGGCGACGGTGCCATCGTCGGAAACACATCCAGTTTTGGAATTCCAAATGTGAGTCGTCATCAAAACAATCAGCTCTTTCTTGGTGACGCTCTTGGTGCGCTGGCCAAACAAATACCCCACTACCGGCAGACGGCTGAGATATGGCAAGCCGGATTGGTCCGTGTCGACTTCCGTATCCATCAATCCGCCGATCACCAAAGTGGCTCCATCAGGCACCATGACGTTCGTGGTGACCTCGGAAGTGTGGGCCTGCGGAATGCCGTCGACAATTTGACCGCTGCTGCGCTCTGGATGCACTTCCATACGTACCGCGCCGTCGTTCGATATGAACGGGCGCACTCGCAATATGGTGCCCACATTAAGAAACTGAACTTGCTGCGTGGTGCTGACGACGGTTTGGCTAAGAGTGCTATAACCTAATTGATCTCCCAATTGCAGCTCCGCAGGCTGTTTATTTAGCACCAGCAATCTGGGCGTTGCCAATACTTCCACCTTTCCGATTTCTTCCAATGCCTTGATGAACCCGGTAAGGTTCTTCCCCGATAAGCCGAATTGGCCCTCCGGAACGTTGTCAGCGGTGAAACCGCTTTTCAGCAACCCATCGACCACAACGCTTTGTGGTGCGAAACCGGCAGCGGCATTCAGCAACGAACCGTTGCCAACGACGCTTAGCACTTGTCCCGCGCTATTGACAACGCCGAAATTCACCCCCAATTCGCAATCGCAAGTGTGCTGTACACTCAGAATGACGGCTTCAATGAGCACCTGTGCCGGCTGGACATCGAGCTGGGTTACAATCTTGTCAATTTTGGCAAGCACCGATCGGCGGTCCTCCACAACGACTGCTTCTGGTGTTGCCAGCGCATCGCCGCCCGATATCGACTGAGCACCTCCGCCTCCGCCCCCCCCTGCTCCACCAGCTGCACCACCGCCTCCCCCGCCGCTGCCCCCACTGCTGCCCCCACCGCCGCCGATCACTTGGTTATTGACCAGGCTAATGGGCGTCACGCCTACTTGACTGGGTGGAGTAGCAGTCATTTTTCCTTCTTTGCTCAAAAACGGCTTAATAATCTTGGCAATATCGGTGCTGCGCGTGTAGTTCAACTGATATACGTGGACCCCCATTGGGTCTTCCTGTACTCCGCTGTTTTGCACCTTCATTTCCTGCGGCGTGTAGATATAGATGACGCCATTTTCATCGCGCTCGATCAAATTGCACGATTTTAGAATCACTTCCAGGGCTTGCCGCGGCGGCAAATTGGCCAGGTTGGCAGTGACTCGGCCCGTTACATTGGGGGAGACGACAATATTCAGCCCGTTGTTGCGGCTTAAAATCTCGAGGACTTTGCGGACGTCCACTCCGTCCAAGTGCATCATTCCGCCATCGTTTTGGTAACCGCCTTGGGGGACTCCAATCGGGGAAGATTCCATTGGCTCAGGCGGCAATGGCAGTTCTGCAGCCGGCTGTTTTTCCGAAGATTGCGGCTGATTTGCTTGTTTCAGCGTGGGCTGCGGCGGAATCGGCGGCGGCGCGGGCGGGGGAGTATCAGAATCCTTGGCGACTCCAAGATCCTTCAAATAATCAATGTCTCCCTGTGATTTCGGCACGACGCCGGGCGGAAACTGCTCATCGGTTTCATCACCCGCCGAGGATTCGTCACTCTTTGTAGAATCGTCATCACCACCAGCAGGAGGAACCGAATCGGATACTAATTGGACGCAGCCATTCGACTCGTAGTTATTTTGATTTGCTATTCCATGCGGAGCAGAGCCGGCGGAGTCAGCTGCTGATGGCTGCCGTAAACCGCCCGAGATTTTCATCGAGGGTGCAAATTGGTGCTGCGCGGAGTTGGCCGCATTTTGCTGCGTTTGTTGCGGCGCTGTTTCGCTGAACGTGTCCTTCACTTTCAACGATGCGCAACCGGCAACATCTGCCAGCCCCAAGCAGAGGAGCAGCAGTTCGACCATCGTTCGTGGAAGAGATCGGCTCAGGCTAAAAATGCGGCGTCTCTTCACGTGATTTGACGTCAGCAATGGATGACTCATTCCTACCTAATTGAAGCGCCCGTAAAATTCACAGCAGCGTTTGGATTCCGCAAGGAACTCCAAGCGCACCACATTTGATTGGGAGGTTTGTAGCGACATTACCGATTGCGGAATGCCGCACTCTGCTAATCGGCACAAACTAGCTAATAATTAACGGCAAATCTGAAGCTAGCAGCCAGCGGCGCCCCCACTTCAAGAGAGTGCGGGCGAGAAGCGTCCAAGATGGCCAATTCGCGGCAATGTGGAGCGTCTTGCTACCAATGCTGAGCTCTGCATGAGGGCCTGCTGCTTTCCATTTATGAATAGTATTCGGAAGGATGGCAGCGTTGCTATCGATTATGCGGCACTGCCAAACCGAAGGGAAAACCCATCATGCTCCAAAGAGGGGGGCGCGAGGGCAAAATAGAAACTATTGTTGCTAGGTGGAGATTTGCCCGGATCTTGCTCACTGCCCGCGAAACATGAGTACTACCGCAG
>DATJYL010000005.1 GCA_035499655.1 Pirellulales bacterium | reverse complement strand
GTATTGCCCGGCGACGCAAGTTCCACCACGACCGTGACCATTGCCGGCACCGGCGGCGTCGGCGTCGCCAACATCACTTTGGGCGATGCCAGCACTGCATCCTACGGCGCCGGCCGTCTGTCGCAACTTTTGCTGGCCGGTCACAATACCAATGCCAACGTTCAAGCCGGCACCGTGATCATCGGAGAGCACACCGGCAGCGTCAGCACCAACGGGGCCAATGGCAGCGTGACCTTTGATACCGGCACTTTTAATGCCGCAAACATTCAAATGGCGCTCGATACCAGCGGCACCACTACCACCGGCGTCATCGGCGCCTTCACCCTTGGCACCGACAATAATAGCACCGGCGTGCTGAATGTCAGTAACAGCTTCTATCTAGCCGACAACACCAATGCAACGACGGTCGGAACTGCCAATGGCACATTCACCATCAACGGCGGCACGGCCAACCTGCAATGCAATATTTCCGTGCCCAGCACTCAAGGGAGCAGCAACACTACGTTGAGTTTGCAAGGCGGAACGTTGAACATGAACGGCCACGCCATCGGCGGCGACGGCACCGGAAACACCGGTTTGGCCATCAGCCTCGTCAATCTGGTCACGAACAGCGGCACTGCCACCCTGGCCAATCTCGGCGGCGGCGGCATCAATAACGCCGGCCTGTCGACCGGGAGCACCGGCATTCTCATTCTGGCCGGCGCCAACACCTATACGGGCAACACCACGATCAATTCCGGCGGCACGCTGCAGATCGGCAGTGCTACCCAGTCGGGCTCTCTGCCCAGCGGCGGCAACGTCAGTGTCAACGGCAGCGGCTTCGGCGGCAACGGCGCACTCAATTTCAGTGCTTCCACCCCCATTAACGACAGCAGCGTGTACAGTGGTTCGGGCACCATCCAGCAAAGCGGCACGGGCACGACCGCACTCAGCGGGAGCAGCCCATCTTTCAGTGGACCTATCAACATCACCAGCGGCAAGCTGTCTGTCACAGGTTCGTTGGCGGGAGCCAATACGACCTCGGTCACTGGTGGCACGCTTTCCGGCACCGGCACCGTCGGAGGCATCGACTTGAACGGCGCAGCGGCAACCGTCCAGCCCGGCTCTACGGCCAGCCCGCTGGGGACACTAACTGCCAACGGCTTATTCAACTACGACTACGGCGGCGGCACGTTGGCCGTCACGTTGGGTTCCACCACTAGCAGTAAAATTGCTGCAACCGACGCGACATTCAATACGGTACCGACGTTTAGCTACGCGTTTGCCGCCGCGCCTACGGTCTCAACCTACACGGTTCTCACCACCACAAATCCCATTATGGATTTGGGTAATTTGGCAAGTATAAGTCCCTCCACAGTCGGCCGCATGACTCTCACCCCTTCGGAACAAGGCGGACCTGGTGGAAACTCCATCATTGTCACCATCGCCGGCAGCCCGGCCACGCTGCATTGGAAGAACAACGGCGGAAATTTGAACACCTGGGATATCCAAAACAACCAGAATTGGGACAGCGCGGCTACGTCTGGCAACCCGTATCAATTCTATCAAGTCGACAGTGTCGTTTTCGATGACAACGTCAATGGCAACAGCTTCACTGTCGACATTCGGGATGCGGTGCAGCCCAGCGCGGTGACTTTCAGCAACTCCAACGCCCACCCCTACACCATTAACAGCAGCAACGGCAATGGCATTGGGGGCAGCGGAAGCCTGACAGTCAACGGCACCGGCACCGTCACGCTGAATACGGTCAACACCTATACTGGGGGCACCATCGTCAGTTCCGGCACGTTGGTCGCCGGCAACGATTCAGCATTGGGCGACAGCACCTCGGCGGCCGGCGGATTGGTCCTCAATCCCAGCAGCGGCACGGCAACGGTTAAATTCACCAGTGCCGCCCCGGCCATCGCCTCGCTGTCTAGTAGTGGGGCGGGCTCCAGCAGCGTGGTGTTAGGCAACACGGCGTCGCCAGCGGCGACCACCCTGACTGTTGGCGCAGGCGGTTCCACCACCAGCTTCGGCGGCGTGATCAGCGATTTGACCGGCACTAACGCCGCCGCCATCGGCAGCCTTACCCTCGTCGGCGGGCAGCTCACGCTGACGGGCGCCAACACCTACACCGGCAATACCACGGTGAGCGGCGGCACGTTGATTCTTGGCTCGGGCGGATCGATCGCCAGCAGCAATGTAAACGTGAATGGCGGAAACCTGAACGTTAATCCCAGCGGGTCGATTTTAGGCACGCATGTCAACATTGCCGGCGGCGCTAGCATGACCGTCGCCTCCGGCGGCTTGATTCCCACCACGACGAACCTCGTCGACAACGGCACGGTGACCTTCAACGCCAGCCAAGCCATTGCCACCCTTAACGGCAGCGGGGCACTGAATGAAACCGGCACGCTCACGATTAGCGGCAACGGCACATTTAGCGGTTCGATCAACGATAATGGACCTGGGAGCCTTTCTTTCACCGGCGGCACAGTCAACCTCACGGGTTCCAGCACCTACTCTGGTAACACTACCATCGGCAGCGGCAGCATCGTGAGCGTGGCCAGCGCCAACGGCACCTCAGCTTCTTCTCTGGGCGCCATTACAGGCGGTAATGTCATCGTCAGCGCTGGCGGCACGCTCAACATCGGCGGTTACGCCGCTGCCAACTCTTTGAACTTTGGCCAAAAAGTGTTCCATATCTCCGGGAACGGGGTAGGCGGGATAGGCGCGCTCACCAACCGCAATTACGTTAGCGATCCTACCGGAGCTACCGGCGGCGCCGCACAGGAAAACGCAAGCGGAGCGTTGCAGAATGTGGTTTTGGATGGCGATGCCAGCGTGGGCGGCCCGGGTCAAGGCCCGGACCAAACGACCGGCGCCGCTCAACTGGGCAGAATCGACATTCGTGGCCCCGCTGTCGTCAGTCCCACCCCCAACGCGGCTACGCTCAATTTGAATAGCCACAATCTGACGAAGTTCGGCAACAGTTTCCTCGATCTGGTCAATGTAACCGTCAGCGGTGCGGGAAACATTATCGTTGCGGGAACCAATGCCAGCGGGGGCAGTGCAAACTTCGGCAACACGTTTACCCTGGAAGGATCCACGGTTTTTCAGGATGACGGCACCAGCAAAATCCTGGTGGGGGATGGCGCTACGCTGCAGTTTTGGAATCCCGGCGCCAATGGGCAGGCAAATCTCACGCGGGCCGTCGAGATGGGCGATGGATTGTCCAATAGCAACACGTTTATGGCGCTGGGGGGTGGCACGAGCAACGTCGGCAGCAACATCAACCTACGTGGCAATCTCACCTTCCGGTCGACATATCAAAACTTCCAAAACAACAATTTAACCCTGAACGGCAATATTACCCAAGACTCCACCCCTCGGAAAATCATTAAGAACAACATTGGCATGGTAACGCTCGCGGGAAACAACACCTTTACCGGCGGCGTGGAAATCGATACCGGACCCAGCAGTGCGGCCATTACCACAGGTACCGGCACCGTGCAATTGGGGAGCAACACGGCACTCAGTGCCGCCAACGTCCTCTCGATGGACCCCACGACAGGATTCACCAGCGACTTCCAACTTAATAGTTATAGCGCGACGATTGCCGGCCTGCAAAACACGGGCGCCGCTACTGCCTCGATTGTGGAAAACGCCAACGCCATGCCGGCCATCCTGACGGTCAACAACTCCAGTAATTACTCTTTCAGCGGCGTAGTGCAAAACGGCACTGGAGGCGGCGCCTTGTCGCTTACCAAGAGCGGCCCTGGCATGCTGACTCTTACCGGCGCCAACACGTACACGGGAAACACCACCATCAGCGGTGGAACTTTGCAATTGTCCTCCGGTGGTTCACTTTCGTCCAGTACAAATGTGACCTTGGCCGGAGGAAAAATGTTACTGAACGGCGCTTCGCAAACCTTTACTACGCCGTTGGCTGTGACAGGTGTTTCTAGCATCGATTTGAACAAAAACAGCACCCTGCACTTCGCGGACAGTAGCGCGCTGAGTTCCAGTTGGAGCAGCGTCGTCAGCCCGTATGGGAAAATTATTTCGATCGACAATTGGACCGGGGTCACCGGCTTAACCGGCGGCAGCAGCACCGATCCGATCTTTTTCGGTAACGGTAGCGGCACCGGGCTTACGTCGAATCAACTCGGCCTGATCCACTTCCAAGGCTATAACGGTGCAGAGTTTTTGACTGCAAACACCGGCGAAGTGGTGCCCGCTTCGGTTTCGCCCTACCATCTTGGCGACGTGACGCTCGACAATCATGTGGACGCCAGCGACATTTTGGCAATGGAACAGGCATTGGCCAACCTTAGCGGTTACCAAAATCAAGGCAATTCCTTGCATGTAACGCTGTCCAACGAGGACATGCTGAATATCTTTGATGTTAACGGCGATGGGAATATCACCTATGCCGACCTGCAATCGCTGCTGAGCGACCTTAAGTCCGGCAAGGGAAACACATCGACCGTACCCGAACCAGCAAGCTTCCTGTTGTTGGGATTGGGTAGCGCAATGCTTTTCGCGGGGCGCGCTCGCAGAAAAGTTCGTATTCTCTAGTTTCATCGTCCCAAAAAAGTAAAAGGCCTGCCCATAACATCGTGACTGAACAAAGCCTCAGCGGCGATGATCATCATCCCTGGGTTTTTAGTCTCTGACGCCGAGCCCGACTGGATTTCTACCCCCCCGAACCCAGCGCGGGCTCGGCGAGTTTTTTGTGAGTTCCGGTACCTTTTTCGCAAATGCATAGTGCCCTGCTAGCCATGATACGGGCACAAGTATTACCATGAAGGTCATTCGCTTCGAAGTCGTTCAGCATGGCTTGTGGATTCCGTGTGTTGTCATTGGCTTCATGCCAGTTTGGGCGCAGGAGGCCGCTTTCGGGCAACTTCCAGCTCATCTGCCGGCCGTCGCATCAGATAAGATTGACTCGAGCGAACATGCTGTCCGGGAAGAACAGCCGGCCACGACGGAAAATGCAACCGCGGCGTCGCCTTCTTCTCCGACAACAGAACATGCCACCGCTTCGCAGCTCCCCCGAGTCTTTCTGCTCGACGCACAACGATTGCAATCCGAGAAAGAAAAGTTTCGCGCAGGCGGCGACCCGATATTGGTTGCTGCGGTGAGTCGGTTGGAACAAGACGCCAAACGGCTGTTGACCGTAACCCCGGTTTCTGTGGTCGACAAGGACAACACGCCCCCCAGTGGCGATAAACACGACTATATGAGCCAGGCGCCCTACTTTTGGCCCGACCCCAATCTGCCGGATGGTTCCCCTTACATTCGCCGAGACGGAGAACGGAATCCGGAAATCAACATGTATCGAAACCATCAGGACATGAGTCGCATGGCCGGGATGGTCGAAACGCTGGCGCTGGCCTATTACTTCACTGGGGACGAGACTTATGCCGGCAAAGCCACGCAATTCCTGCGAGTATGGTTTCTTGAGCCGTCGACCAAGATGAATCCTAATTTGCAATACGCCCAGGCCGTTCCTGGAACCAATACGGGTCGCGGCACAGGATTGATCGAATCGATTTGTCTGGCCCGATTGGTCGATGACATCGGAGTGTTGCACGGATCGAAGGCATGGACGGACGATAATCAGCGCGGCATGGAAGATTGGTATGGAAAGTTTTTAAAGTGGATGTTGGAAAGCAAAAACGGCTGCGATGAAGCCGCCGCCAAGAACAATCATGGCACGTATTACGACATGCAAGTGGTTTGCTATGCTTTTTTCCTCGGCAAAGTGGAACTTGCTAAATCGGTGATCCAGCAGGTGGGTTCCAAACGCATTGCCGTGCAGATTGAACCCGACGGCCGCGAACCGTTGGAATTGGTTCGCACCAAAGCCTGGGGCTATAGCACCGTCAATTTGTCCGGTTTAATGTCGCTGGCCAAATTGGCGGAACACGTGGACGTCGATCTGTGGAATTTCCACACGGCCGATGGTCGAAGCATTCGCCAGGCCATCGATTTTTTGTTGCCCTTCGCCGCGGGCGAAAAGAAATGGACTTACCAGCAACTCGGTGGCTGGACGCCGGGGGGCTTTACCTCAATCTTGCGTCAAGCTGCTGTCAAGTATTCCGACGAGCGATATTCTGCCGTTCTCGCGAAACTTTCGATGAGAGACAACAACACGAACTGGCATGACTTGCTGCGTTAGCGCACCTCCAACCACCATTACATTTCATGGGATGACCGAATGTTCGGAAATGTGTATTTTCTAAAAATCGTTTCGATACTGTTTCGACTACGAACGATCGGCCAGGGGGACTTGGTGCGATGGCTATCGCCACTGTTCACGGTCGTCGCGGTTGGTTTGAGTTTGGCGTTGGTCCATGCGGAGGAGCCCAGCAAAGCAACTGGCACGGGAACTGGCGCGGACTTCGACATTAAGCAATTGGAGCACGATCGAATAATGGAGGCCGCTGAGCGGCTCCTGCCAGATGACCCCATCACCGTGACCGCCACTCAATGTCCGCGCAGCTCCGGCGGACTGCACGATTTTTATTCGGAAGGCGATTATTGGTGGCCAAATTCAGAGAATCCTGATGGTCCGTACGTTCAGCGCGACGGCATGACGAATCCCGATAACTTCGTCGATCATCGGAACGCGATGATCCGCTTCAGCATTCACGTCGGCACACTGACCAGCGCTTATCGACTGACCGGTGAGCAAAAATATGCCAACCAGGCCAACAAACACTTTCAAGCGTGGTTCATCGACGAATCAACACGCATGAATCCCAATTTGCAATATGCCCAAGCCATCAAGGGAATCAGCAAGGGACGCGGCATCGGCATCATCGACACCGTGCAATTGATCGAAGTAGCCCGCAGTGCCCAAGTCCTCGAGCATGCCGGCGCCCTACAAGGGGAGTGCCTGAGCGGTACAAAAAAATGGTTTGCCGATTACGTGCAGTGGCTGACCACGTCGCCCAATGGTTTAGAAGAAATGAAGGCTGCGAACAACCATGGGACGTGCTGGGTCATGCAGGTGGCCGCGTTTTCCGACTTTATCGGCAACGAGCAACAACTTGCCGCTTGCCGCAAGCGGTTTAGGGAAGTTTTGCTGCCCGAGCAAATGGCTGCCGACGGGAGCTTTCCACGGGAGCTGCGGCGCACAAAGCCTTACGGCTATTCCTTGTTCAACGCCGACGCGATGGCCACGATTTGTCAAATCCTTTCCACGCCACAAGACAATTTGTGGACGTATACCACCGCCGAGGGTCGCAACATGCGCTCTGCCACAGAATTTCTCTTCCCATATTTGCAGGACAAATCGAAATGGCCCTATCAGCACGACATCATGTGCTGGGATTTTTGGCCAGTTCGCTCTCCGTTGTTGCTGTTCAGCGGGTTGGCGTACCACGAACCCAAATATTTGGAACTTTGGAGAATGCTGGAAGCCAATCCGAACAATGCCGAAGTCATCCGCAATTTGCCGATTCGCCATCCGCTTTTGTGGGTCGATTGAACGAATGATTGCCTTAGATCCAGCTTTGCCCAAAAAGTCCTTTGCATGCACAAATGCTTGCGACTGCAACGTCAGACCGCTTCCCGATTTAGTGGCTTGACATGATTTATTGGGCAAAGCCCCTTAGATCCACAATACCAGAACAAAAAAAGTGTCAGCGACTTGAACTCTGAAGTGATTCTTGCCCAATTTGATAAAAATGAGCCTGCATTGCCAGGAACGACCGAAACATGACTTGCACCACCGTTACCAATCTTTAAAGGACGCCGCCATGCACTTGAACCAGATGTTTCGCACTACCGCAATTCTGTTGCTGGCATTGCTTGTCGAGAATTGTGCGAACGTCGGCAGGCGGGCTCACGGTGCCGAAGCCGTCGGCACGTCGGCTTCCACTCCCGCCGCCTCGGCCGACCAAGAAACTCCCGAACAACGCGATGCGCGCATGGCATGGTGGCGCGAAGCACGCTTCGGCATGTTCATTCATTGGGGAATCTATTCGGTGCCGGCGGGCACGTACCAGGGCAAGCAAATTGCCGGAATCGGCGAATGGATTCAAAACAATGCTGAAATTCCGATGGCCGAATATGCCACGTACGCCGAACATTTTAATCCGGTCAAATTCAATGCCGACGAATGGGTTTCGCTGGCCAAGAACGCCGGCATGAAGTACATCGTCATTACCTCCAAGCATCACGATGGCTTTGCCATGTTCAAATCCGAGGCTTCGCCGTTCAATATTGTCGATGCCACGCCGTTTAAGCGCGATCCGCTCAAGGAATTAGCCGAGGCTTGCCAGAAGCAAGGCATCAAATTGGGCTTTTACTATTCACAAGCCCAAGATTGGAACCATCCAGGCGGAGCGCAAGCCCGGCGTAACAACCGACAGCACGACTGGTGGGATCCAGGACAAGAAGGATCGTTTGACGACTACCTGCAAACGATTGCGATACCGCAAGTAAAAGAGATCTTAACTCATTATGGCCCCGTCGCAGTTCTCTGGTGGGATACGCCCGTGATGATGACTCACGAACGCGCTGCGCCGTTATCTGAATTACTAAAGCTGCAGCCAGGCATCATTAGCAACAATCGGCTGATCCATGGCGACGCGATGATTCCAGGAGACACGGAAACTCCGGAACAAACCATCCCCGCCAAGGGTTTTCCAGGCCGAGACTGGGAAACCTGCATGACCATCAACAATACGTGGGGCTATAAGTCGTACGACACCAACTTCAAATCCACAAGAAGATTGCTCCGCAATCTGATCGACATTGCCAGCAAAGGGGGCAATTATTTGCTCAATGTCGGGCCCACCTCTGAGGGTGAAATCCCCGAGCCTGAACAAGAGCGACTGCGCGAAATGGGCCAATGGCTGAAGGTGAATGGTGAAGCAATTTACGGCACTTCCGCCGGACCTTTCGAAAAGCAACTTCAATGGGGTCGCTGCACGCAGAAAAACAGCAAGCTTTATTTACACGTTTTCGATTGGCCTCAAGACGGGAAGCTGTTAGTGCCATTGCTCAACGCCAAGGCCTCGGCCGCGCTGCTCACGGAACCCGGCAAATTGCTCCCGGTAACTGCCACAGAGCAGGGACTGGTGATTGATGTGCCCACTTCAGCGCCAGACTCCGACGCCACCGTAATCATTCTTCAGCCGGAAGGTACGCTGAAGTTCGCCCCGGTGCCGCTCCCCAAGCAAGCCGCCGATGGGACCATTCGGTTATTGCCCGCGGACGCCGACATTTTGGGGGGGGCAGGCGTCGAAGGAGAAACCACGCCGAACATAGGCCACTGGAGAACAACCAAAGATTCAGTGAGCTGGAAAATCGAAGTGAATCAGCCCGGCAAATTCGAGGTGACTTTGTTATACGCGCAGTCAGAAGATCGAGCCGGAGCCACCGTTACGTTTTCCGCGGGCGATCAAGCACTGCACGGCGTCGTGGAAGCGACGAAAAACGCCAACAATTACCAAGAGATGAAGCTGGGTTCAATCGAAATCAGTCAGCCCGGCATAGTTGATTTCACCATTAAGGCTGATGACGTGCCCGCGAATCGATACGTGATGAACTTGCGCAGTGTGACGCTGACTGCGATTCATTAAGGAAAAATAACGGTCGTGAATTCCAAGCGGTTTGGGCAAATCCAAACAAAGTCAACATGGTTTCGTCGATGCACCATAGGATAACGAATTGTTGGTTACTCGGTTTGGTCGGAAGCTTGCTTGCCGCCTCTCCCGCCGTCAAAGCGGGAGAGCGACTCACGCTGAACTTCAATCCGGACTGGAAATTCGTGCAGGCCGACGTCACCGGCGCTCAGCAGCCCGATTTTGACGATCGGAACTGGACCACGGTATCAGTGCCCCACACGTACAACGACATCGACACGTTTGACGACTGGTCGCTGGCTGGCCATCGCGGGGAACAAAATCAATGGGGGGGCCGCACTTGGTATCGAAAAACATTTACCGCGCCGGAGTCATGGAAAGGAAAGAAAATTTTCATCGAGTTTGAAGCCGTGCGCCAGGTTGCAGAAGTGTATTTGAACGGCAAGCTGCTGGGCGTAAGCAAAACTGGCTTCACTCCTTTTGGTTTCGACCTGACTCCACAGCTCCATTTTGGTGGCGACAATGTGCTGGCCGTCATGTGCGACAATCGCTTCATGAAAGATCCGGACGATCCCAAATCGATCGATGCCGCCAATCAAGCGGGCATCACGTCGTCGAAGAGAGATTCCGGCCCTGGAGGCGAGCTGGCCAATTTAATGAAGAAAGTCAACGCGCAGATTCCAGAAGACATTGAACAACTGCAAGCAGATCAAATCCCTTGGAATAATCCGCATTGGCATCCTGCTCACGGTGGGATTTATCGCAACGTGCGCTTGGTCGTCACTGATCCACTGCATGTGGAGTTGCCTCTGTACAGTTTCTTGCAAACAGCCGGGCCGTATATCTATGCCAGCGACGTCTCCGACAAATCGGCAAAACTTTCTGTGGAAGTCCCGGTCGAGAATGGACGGACGGGGGATGAACACGTCGAACTTCTCGTCGACGTGCTGGATCGCGGCGGACAATCCGTTGCAACACTGAAGCACGATGAGCAAGTCGCCTCCGGGAAAACTGCGTTATTCAAGTTATCCACTGAACTAACAGCACCACAATTATGGGAGCCGGATTATCCCTATCTCTACCGCGTCGTCTGCACGCTGCGGGTCGGCGGTCAAGTTTGCGATACATGCGAACTCCCATTTGGGATCCGCACAGTGAGGTGGGACAAAGATCATGGATTCTTCATAAACGGCCAGCACCTGAAGCTGCACGGCTGGGGCCAGAAGCCAACGGATGAATGGCCAGGCCTTGGCGCGGCGCAACCGGATTGGATGCACTTTTACACGCTTGAATTGATGAAAAATGCCGGCGCTAACTTTGTTCGTTGGGGCCATTGCGCGGCAAGCCCGGCGTGCATTGCCGCGGGCGATCGGTTGGGAATTATTTTCGATCAACCTGGAGTTGATGGTGAATCGGACACGGTCGGCGCCGCTTGGAAATTGCGCGCCGCAGCCTTTCGCGACGTGCTGATTTACTTTCGCAACAATCCATCCATCTTGATTTGGGAAGGGGGCAATCAAAAAGTAACACGCGACCACGCTGCAGAATTGCGTGGATACATGGACCAATATGATCCGCACGGCGGTCGAGTTTACACTCATCGGCGGGCCGACAATACCACGGCGGAGTTCATGCAGATCGCCCTGGGCACCGAAGGCGGCAGGGAAATTCAGACCTTGCCGGTTGTGGAAGCAGAATACGATCGCGAAGAGTCCCCACGCCGCGTGTGGGACGATCAATCTCCGCCGAATTTCGGCTATCCGGAAGCCAAAGGACAGACCTATCAGCTCAACTCTGAGCAATTCGCCGTCAACCAAGTCAGCCAGTATGTGGGAAAAATCGGGGCTGACTATCACTGCGGTGGCGCGAATTGGATCTTCTCCGATACCACCAGCGGAGGACGCGTTGCTTGCGAGGTTGCCAGGGCCGGTGGCGAAGTCGACGGGGTTCGCCTGCCCAAGGAAGCATATTATGTGTGCCAAGCAATGTTCCGTGATGATCCGCAAGTCCATATCATCGGCCATTGGACGTATCCCCAGGGCACTCGCAAAACAATGTATGTGGTGTCGAATGCCGAAGAAGTGGAATTCCTCGTGAACGGCAAATCGCTTGGCCGTACAAAACCGACCGACCGGTATTTGTTCACGTTTCCGAATGTGACCTGGGAATCCGGCGAAATCAAGGCCCTCGCTTACGTCGGGAACACGGTTGTGGCCACGCAAACAAAGCACACCGTTGGCGCGCCGATCGCGCTAAAAATGACGCCGATCACCGGTCCCGATGGTTTGCATGCCGATGGTTCTGACGTAGCGCTCATCGACGTTGAGGCGGTCGACCAGCAAGGGGAACG
>DATJYL010000004.1 GCA_035499655.1 Pirellulales bacterium | reverse complement strand
ACGGACAATCAACCCCCTTCCAGGCCGACGAATCACAAAAGCGATTGCTCGTCGAGCTCAACCGCGTTGGTCCCCATCATCTCCAGATGATGCTGCGGCCCATTGTCCGTTCCACCGGGCTCGATTTCGCCGTCCCCGCCGTCGCCGCCTCGCAAATCGATCTGACGGCCATGCCCGCAAATTCACTACCGCTTGCGATCACATCTGCGCAGGGAGCGTCTGAGAAAATCCAACCAGCACCGCCGCTTCTTTGGCTCGGCCCCGCCCACCGCATCGTGTCTATGTTGCCGGCCAATGCCGAACACCCCGCTCAGGCCACAGCGACGGTTTTCGACACCGACGAATTATATTGGCTCCGAATTCGGCCGGACTCGGTCATCATCAATGCTCGGATTCGTCTGCAGGTTCACGCCGGCAATGTCCAGCAGCTCCACCTGCTGGCCGATCCGCGATGGCATCCCATTCTGCCTGAAAACAATGCGGCCGAGCACGATTCGCCCCCCGCTGCCGTAGCGGTCGCCCAATTGCGGTCGTCCCCTGACAATCCAAACGAATTTGTCGTCGATTTGGCTCGCCCGGTCGCCGGACAGGCCACCGTCGATGTCGCTTTCCAACTCGCTGGCGATTCCGGCATCGGCCGTTGGCAACCGCTGTCGTGGCACGTCAACGGCGCCGGCATCGCACACCGATGTTGGGCGGTTACGGTAGACCCGGAGCTGGATTTTTCTTTCTCTCCCCCCACCCTACGAAACGACATCGCTCCCGAAAAATTTGCCGCCCTATGGCCCACGCGGGAATCGCAGCCTCAACTTGCCTGGCAATCGTCCCAACCGGAAACTCCTTGGAGCATCGCCACGCGGCCTCGGCAACCTAAACTTTCTACCCGCTGTCAATTGGCGGCCATCGCTGGACAAAACGAAATCGACCTGCACTGGGCGGCCCATGTGATCGCCTCCGACGGACAAGTCTTTCAGTACCGGTTGCAAATTCCGTCGGATTTGGAAATCGACGACGTTGCCGTCCGCGGGCAAAACGTCGATCAGCCTTGCCGCTGGGCGCGCAGCAGCGCCGATTTGCTGAGCGTCTTTCTCGCTTCACTCGCCGATGGCCCGCAAGTGGTGTTGGTCCGCGGCCATCTTCCCCTTTCGCCCCCATCCAAATTCACCTTGCCGTCAATCACGGTTGAAGCCGCCGCCACAGAGGGCTTCCGCACGCTCGTTTTTCGACAGCCCGATGTGCTCGTCCAAGTCGCAGACGCGGCGGGGTTAAAACTGCTGCCGGAAAATGACTTCGCCGCCGCCCTTGCCGACGCTCAACACGATGGTCTGCTGGAGCAGACCGCCAATCCCTCGCAGGCACAACCACACGCAATCGCGGATAAAATCGACCCGGGAAAATTAGTCGCTGTATTACAAAGCGAACAGGCCTTTCTACCCGCTCGATTGCAAATCGACCGGAATCAACTCCAGCTCCAATCGCTGCAAGTCACCACCTTGGATCGCAACGCCGATGCCTGGCGGGCCACCGTCGACCTCAATCTGCACATCGAGAGCGGCGTGGTCGATTCGCTGCGTTTCGATCTGCCGGCTAATTGGATAGGTCCTTTCGAAATCACTCCGCAAATTCCCCAGCGTGTGGAAGACGTTCCCGGAGAAGGTCGTCGTCAGCTGGTTTTACGCCCCACGGAGCCTTTGCAACACGACGTGCATCTGCAAATCAAAGGGCCCCTAACCATTGCCGCCGGCCAGAGGCCCAGCGCCCCCGACGTCCGCCTGCAAGGAGTTTTTCGACAAACACGCTATTTCTCCTTGCCTCGTCGACTGGAAAATCAACAACTGGCATGGGATACCCGCGGATTGGTCCCCCGTTCGGCGCCCGAGGCCATCTCGGCCACCGTCTCTGATCCCACGGCGTATCGCTGGTATCAATTGGTTGGCGATCGTTGCCGCGCTACTTTGCGGTCGGCAGATCGCAGCAACGACAACTCTCAGGTGCGACTGGTCGATGTCCTCTGGTCGTGGGACGCTGGCGGCGATTTCCGCGGGGTGGCCGCCTTCGATTTGGAGCCCGCCGGCGCCTCAAGTTGCGAATTGCAGCTTCCCCCCGGCGAGCAACTTATTCAGGCGCAGCTCGACGCTGCCCCCGCACAACTTTCCTCGCTGGGCGAAAACCATTGGAACGTCTGGCTCGGCGACAACAAACTTCCCAGACACTTACAAGTTATCTTCTCCGGCGCCGTCGAAAAATCCCCCGCCACGAACTTGCAACTTACCGCCCCCACATTGGTCGAACTCCCCGTCGAACGCACCCTGTGGAGCGTGTGGGCGCCCCCGGTTGCCGGCGCACCCATCCTGCCCACAAGCACTCCCATTTCCGCGCTGCGACATCAGTCTTTGCGTCTGGAAGGCGCCGCCGCTTTCATCGATTTGGCCACCGGCTTGCTCCTGGATGAATCGACCGACGATGTCGCCCGCTGGTACTCTCCCTGGTTACAGCGATTCCAAGAATTACGGGCGGATTTAATTCAGACAAAATCAACCGCATCCGCCGACGACGAAGTCCAGGCTGCCCAGGCCGAGCTAAACGCCGTCGATCAAGATCAATCGCGCCTGGCTCGGCGACTGGCCAACCCAAATCCGGAAAGCCAACCCGCCGCTCCATCGACCGCTCGAACTACCGCCGCTCCATCGACCGACCTTAAAGTCACCGCCACTCCATCCGCGACTTCCACCCCATCTGCAGCCACTCCATCCGCAACCACTCCGCTCACAGTCACGCAACCTCCCCCAATGGCCAATCAGTCTGCCACATCGGCCACGCCGGCTACTCCCACTCTTCCCCCGGTAGCCGCTCAGCCTGTTGTGGCCGGCGACTGGTTGAATTTAGCGGCGCTGCTGCAGCCGGCAAATCGCAGCGTAGTACTGACCATGGTTCGCGGCCAAGGCGGTCCCCTGGCCGTGGAATATCCTCAGTTGTCGATCGCCGGTTGGCATTCACGCTGGATCGCCTCGGCCTGCGTTATCATGGTGACCATTGCCTGGCTGCTGGCATTTCGGTTGGCATGGGCTCAGGGGTGGTTCATTGGGGCCTGCCAAGCCTTCGGACCACAATTACTGGGGTTAGCCGTCGGGCTAGCGTGGTGGTTTTGGCTAACCCCCAGCCTGTTAGGGTTGGGAATCATGGCGGCAAGTCTGTATTTCGCTCGACAATATCGACTTTCGCAGCCCCGGTAGTGTCTTTGCGGGCCAGCATTGGCGGTCGAACTTGTGGCCTCGCTGTGCAAATTGCCCCCTTCGTCAGTTCGTCTTGGCACGCGGCTGCCGATTTGTTAGCTTCTGCCCCCACGTCGATGGAATCATCCGTAGCCATGCAACCCAAGCTGGCGAAGGTGGCCACGACACAACCAGCGGTGCCGACAGCAATTCGCTTCGGCGGCAACACGACAGGCCGACAAGGAAGGAGGCCCTCGATGAGCTCCGATCTCAAGCAAGACTTGAAGGTTCACATCCGCTGGATGATCCGCCGCGATATGCCCGAAGCCTTGGCTATCGAAAACACCAGCTTCGAATTCCCCTGGTGCGAAAACGATTTTCTCCGCTGTTTGCGCCAGCGAAACTGCATCGGCATGGTCGCCGAGCATAACGATCGGGTCGTCGGCTTCATGATTTACGAGTTGCACAAATCCCGCTTGCACATTCTTAATTTCGCCGTCACTTCGCGCTTTCGTCGTGCCGGCGTGGGTCAGCAAATGATCAACAAGTTAATCGGCAAGCTCTCCACCCAGCGCCGCAACCGCATTCTGCTGGAAATCCGCGAGACGAATCTGGCCGCTCAGTTGTTCTTCCGCGCCTGTGGTTTCCGCGCTGTCAGCGTGCTCCGCGATTTTTACGAAGATACGCCCGAAGACGCCTATCTCATGCAGTACCGCTTCCGCGGCGACGAAACCGCCGCCATCGAGGAAGAACGCATCACGCGGCTGGCTGGCTGAATCCTGGTCATTGCCTCTCCGTCTGAGTCCCGGTGATGTCCCACAAGCCATCGCGCCTCACACCGCAATAATCTCCGCTCTAAGTTGCGGCAGTTCCACCACGGCAATCGTGTGCGGATCGGCCCGATATAGCGCCCCAGGATTGAGCACCATCGTCTGGCCTATCTTCTCCCATCGCGGCACGTGCGTGTGGCCGTGACACACCAAACCGTGCCCGCCTTCGGCAATCGTTTGATCTAACAGCCGTCCATCATCGCCGTGCAACACGGCAATTTTTACTCCACCCAATTCCAGCGAACCTATTCGTCCCAGGCACGTTTGTCCCGCCCGCTCAATCGCCTTCCGCAACTCCACAGTCTGGCTGCCGCCATCCACGTTGCCAAACACATAATACGTTGGCCATGCCGACAACAAGGGAACAATGTCCGGCGAGCCTATGTCGCCGCAGTGCAACACTGCCTCCACCCCCAGGCTCTCCAGCATTTGCACCGCGCGGCGGGTATTCGCTGCATGGCCATGGGTATCGCTAATCACGCCGAGAAGCATTGTGCGGCACTGCAGTTTGGAAATGGGGAATGAACAGCAGCAGTATTGATCCTCGAAACAAACGCTTGCCAATGGTTACTTGCCGATTTCGCCGTCGGAAGCCGACAAAACGTCAATTTCCAAAAGAACTGCCCGCCGCGCTACCCGACGCGCTATCCGCTTTCCCCATAATGTCTTAATGTTCTGTCTGGCATCGCCATGATTGGCGTCTACGATTATAGTGGGCCGGTGTGCGAATCATCTAGTTAAGGGTTTTAAGCATAGAATTGTCTTAGCGAGCAAAACCAGCCGCAGTATGACGGGTGACAAACGTTGATTTTCCACATGATGATCGCTGATTCAACCTACCGGTTGGTTTACTCCGCAATTGCGGTGCTCATCGTTTTCCTGCTGGCGAAGGTTGTCATTTGGTGGCGACGCTCCCCACTGACCTTCGGACAAACGGTAATGTGGTCGATCAATTACTTGATTGCTCGGCTGCTGTGGGGAACGCGCGTCGAGGGGTCGCTCCCAAAACAAGAGGGCGTGGGCGCCGTCATCGTTTCCAATCATCGCAGCGGCGTCGATCCTTCCTTTATTCAAACTTCTGTCCGCCGTGTCGTCTATTGGATGGTCGCCCGCGAATACTGCGAAACCCCGGGCCTCGGCTGCCTGTTGCGAGCCTTTCAGGTTATTCCCGTGGGCCGCGGCGGCGTCGATACCGCTGCCACAAAGCAGGCCATCCGCCGCGCCCAGGAAGGCGGCCTCATCGGTATGTTCCCCGAAGGACGCATCAACGAAACCACCGATAAGCTGTTGCTGCCAGGCCGACCCGGTGCCGCCCTGGTCGCCCTCAAAGCCCGCGTACCCATCATCCCCGTATTCATCAGCGGCTCCCCCTACGACGGTACGCCCTTGGGTCCTTTGAAAATGCGGGCCCATGTTCGCGTGAAAATCGGCCAGCCCATTGATTTATCGGAATACTACGGCCGCGAGAAAGAAGAAGGCGTCATGCAGGAAATCACCTTGCGGCTCTTGCGTGAAATGGCTCACCTCGGCGGCCACCCCGAGTTCGAGCCGCAATTGGCCGGTCGCCGCTGGAAACCCGGCGAGGAAGAAATTGAAAACGGCGACCCCAACGCCAATGGCAATCATGGTGGCAACATGCTTCCAGATGGTAAACTCACCGAGGGACAAAACCCCTCGCTAAACGGCCGGAATGGGCGTTCGGCCAATGCTATCGTAAAGCCCGAAAACTCCCCCGGATAATTGGGCCGCCAATTGGAATTTGCCCCGCGACTGCTTACAATGACGTTCGTTGCCGCGGTCGCTTTTCCACTCGGAATCATCCGGGCCGTGTCCTGAGGAGCAACGTCCATGAAGTTGCAAAAACTTTGGGCTCTCGCAGTTGTCGGCGCAGGTCTGATATTCACTGCGATCGTTTTGGCAGCCGACACACCCGCCGCCAATGCGCCGGCCGAAACCTCTTCCCCCGCCGATGCCAAATTCGTTCCCCTGTTCAACGGTCACGATCTAACTGGCTGGCACGGCGACACCGATCTGTGGAAAGTGGTCGATGGCGTCATCGTCGGCTCCACCGATGACAAACAAATCAAGCACAACACCTTTCTCATTTACGACAAGCCATACAAAAACTTTGTGCTCAAGGCCACATTTAAGCTGCGCAACCACAATAGCGGCGTTCAATTTCGCAGCAAGGAATTAGATGATTTCGTTTGCTCCGGTTATCAGGCCGACATGGCCGAGAAAAAATACACCGGAAATCTGTACGAGGAAAAAGGACGCGGCACGCTGGTCCAAGTCGACGAAGATGAACTAAAAAAACATTACGTGCCCGGCGAGTGGGCCGAATACACCATCACCGCCGACGGCCCGCACATCCAGGAACAAGTCAACGGCTTCACCACCGTCGATTACACCGAGAAGGACGCTCAAAAGGGCGCCTCCGACGGCGTCATCGCCCTGCAATTGCACATGGGACCAAAGATGCAAGTCGAGTTCAAAAATATCGAAATCATGGATTTGCCTTGACGGCAATTTGCCTTCGGGGGGGAAAAAAGCCCAGGGGTTTACCCCCCTGGGCTTTAGCTTTAGTAACCAATTGCCGCCAGTCGAAAGCGCGAAGTCGCAAACCATCGTCACGGCAAAAACTGTTGACACCAGTAAATCGTGCCATCGGGCGTGCGGTAAGCGGCCACGCCAGTTCGCTTGTAGCTACTGTTCAAAATGTTGGCCCGGTGCCCGGGACTGTTCATCCAATCGGTTACGGCCTCGCTAGTCGTCTGTTGCCCCATGGCGATATTTTCGCCGATGTTAGCCGTACTATGCTGCAACGCCCGATTATTGGTCATCCAAATGGTGTGCGATCGGGCCGTATTTTCCAGGCTTTGATCGATCAACAATGGCGGCAGGCCGTATTTAGCCCGTTGGGCGTTGGTTTGCTCGATCATTTGCCGTTCAACTTCGAACAGCTTGGGGCCGGTCGGCGCTGTAGTTTCGCTCGTTTTGGCAGGGGCGCTTCGGGCCTGCGAGTCCGAATCGTTCGCCAAAACCATCGCCGCTTGACCGAACAAAAACGCACCAAACAACGCAGAAACTCTCAATTTCGAACACATGCGATTCCTCCTCCTGGGGTTCCCGGCAGACCGGGATTCGCTTGATGAAACAATGCAACTGGGCAAAATCGAGCTTTTCCCGCCTCCGGGAACATCCGTGGCTCGAACTGCCGTTTGGTAGGTTGCCGCCGGGCTGCTATCTTCTCAAAGTCCTAGGTCACCCGAAGATACGCATCCAGCGGCAAGTTTTCCGGTGAGGAGAATTAGGGTAACAGGCAATGCTGGCACCGCAAGGGGGTAATGGGTCCACTACACATTATTTTCTACAATCCTTTGCAGGGACTTGATTTACGTTCATCTATCTTTTAGGATTTCGTCCTTAAACCTGCCTTGAAGCTCAATGCTTGATGTCTTTCTCAGGCCCAGGGATGGCATCTCAAGCTGCGCAGCCTTCACGTTCTTTAGGAGTTCAAGCATGAGGTTCCCCACAGCCATTTTGCTTAGCTGTTTGCTCCCCAGTCTGCTCCTCACCTACGCCTCCACCGACTCCCTCACAAAGGCCGCCGAATTGACCGCCCGACCTGGCGAATGGCCCCAATGGCAAGGACCCAACCGCGACGGTGTTTCCACCGAAACCGGACTCCTTCACGAGTGGCCCGAAGGCGGTCCCGAACTGGCTTGGAAAGCGACCGGTCTGGGCGATGGCTTCGCGGGCATATCGATCCAAAACGGTCGCATCTACACCATGGGTTCGCGCGACGGCCAGGAAACCGTTCTGGCTCTCGACTTAAAAAACAATGGCCAAATCTTATGGTGCACCCCGGTCGGAAAATTTGGCGATAACGCCGGCAAACCGGGCGCTCGCTGCACCCCGGCCGCCGATGGCGATCTGGTGTATGCCCTCGGTTCCCAAGGCGATTTGGTCTGTTGCGATGCCGCCACCGGCAACGTGGTCTGGAAGAAAAGCTTCCCGGCCGATTTCGGCGGTAAAATGATGTCCATTTGGGGATTTAGCGAATCCCCCTTGGTCGATGGCGATAAGCTCATCTGCACCCCCGGCGGCAAAGACGCCATGCTCGTCGCCCTCAATAAAAAAACCGGTGACGAAATCTGGCGCTGCGCTATCCCAGATTTAGGCGGCCACGGAAAAGATGGCGCCGGTTACTCCTCCGTCGTCATTTCCAACGGCGCCGGCAAAAAGCAATATGTGCAACTCGTCGGGCGCGGATTAATCGGCGTGAGCGAAGACGGAAAATACTTGTGGGGCTATCCCCGCATCGCCAACCAGGGCGCCAACATTACCACGCCCTTGGTCAATGGCGATTACATTTTCACCACCACCAGCTATGGCACCGGCTCCGCGCTGTTAAAGCTGGAACCCGACGGCGACGGTGTAAAAGCTGACGAAGTTTATTTTCTGGACGCCAAACAATTCAACAACCATCACGGCGGCGTCGTGATGGTGGGCGATTACATTTACGGCGGAAACGGACAAAACCAAGGCTTTCCCACTTGCATCGAGTGGAAAACCGGCAAAATTGTCTGGGGCGGAAAAGAACGCGGCCCCGGCAAAGGCTCCGCCGCCATCGCCTATGCCGATGGCCGCCTCTACTTCCGTTACGAAGACGGCACCATGGCCCTGCTCGACGCCTCGCCTGACGGCCTCAAAGTCGAAGGCACGTTCACCATTCCCGATGTCTCCAAGCCCAGTTGGCCCCACCCCGTCATCGCCGGCGGTAAGCTCTACCTCCGCGAGCAAGACGCACTGCTGTGCTACAAAGTGAAGTGAATGAGAGCCTGCACCATTACTCACTCTCCCTTCGGGGGCTTTGCCTCATAACTTCGAATTTGAATGTGGGTGCCATGCCCACAGCTCGGTGTGGGCATGACCGACCCAGAGAGTTCATGCATGGCCACGCAAAGCAGTGGCCATGGCACTCCAACCGATAATGACATTGACTGGATTGTGAGGCAAAGCTCCCTTTGGGAGAGGGCTGGGTTGAGGGTTCCCGGAGATAGTTTCGTCGCAGCCTCTCAAAACGGTTCGCCGCTCGGGGCGAATTGCTCAAACTCGTCGTATTGTTTGTGCGCCAAATTTGAGAATCGCGTAAATTCTTTTTGCCAAAGCAATTTAATATCCCCGGTAGGGCCATTGCGCTGCTTGGCGATAAAAATATCCGCTCTGGTTAGCATGCCGTCACTGTCACCGTTTTGCTGAGCCTGTTCGCGTTCTTCGGGTGTCATGTAGTATTCCGGACGGTGTACGAACATTACCACGTCGGCGTCTTGCTCTATTGCTCCTGATTCTCTCAGGTGACTTAGCCTTGGAATTGGGCTGCCGCCCTGTTCGGCCTGTCGATTTAGCTGCGCTAGGCAAAGAACAGGAATCTTAAGCTCGCGTGCCAAGCCCTTTAGCCGGCGAGCGATTCTGGCCACTTGTTCTTGCCGCTGGTCCTTCTGGTTGTCAGGTTCAATCAGTTGCAAATAGTCCACGACAACGAGGCCGAGCTTTTTCGACTCGTCGCCTTTGTATCGCTTTTGAACGATTCTACTCAGCCGTCTACAAGTCGATGCAATTTCTGTAACAGTGCGTGTCGGACTGTCGTCAATGTATAAAGGAGCATCGCTGATAGCACCACATGACTGGATAAGCTTTGCTCGATCCTCTTTTGTTGGGTGGCTTGAGCGTATTTTTCTTCCGTCGACGCGGGCATGTGCGCAAAGCAGCCGGTCAGCAAGTTCAAGCTGCGACATTTCCAGGCTAACCACTAACGTGGGCACTCTTAGATTGCACGACACATATTCCGCGATATTCAGGGCAAGAGCGGTCTTTCCCATGCTCGGACGTGCGGCCAAGATAATGAGTTCTCCGTTGTGGAGGCCGCCCATTAATCCATCAAGTTCTAAAAAGCCTGTGTCGACGCCAGCAATCGTATGCTGGCCATTTTCCCGCTTCTCGATACGTTCCATCGCTGCTACGAGAAGTTCATGAGCATCGACAATATTTCTGTGCTGCCTTGTATCGACAACAGAAAAAATACGCTGTTCGGCGCGGCTTGCTTGTTCCCGTGCCTCCACATTATCTTCATATGCATCTCGGAGAGTTTCCGTGCAAGATTCAATTAGCGAGCGAAGTACGGCCTTGTCACGCACAATCTGAGCATAGTGGACAGCATTAGCTGCCGTCGGGACACTGCGAGCGATTTCGGCTAAATACGCCGCGCCACCGATAGGATCATATTCGTTTGAAGTGCGCAGACGTTCGACAAGCAATGTCATATCAACGCGCTTGCCAGCGTCATTGATCGCCGTTAAATGGGCGAACAGCTTGCGATTAGCCTCGTCATAGAAATCATCGGGGCGAATAATGAGAGAAACTTCGTCGCAGGAGGAAGGCAACAGCAGCATGCTCCCCAATACGGCTTTTTCCGCTTCCAGGCTGCGCGGCGGCTGCCGATCGAGAATCTCGGAGGTCACCGGCGCTTTCCGCGGCGGCTTATTACTGGGCTTGCGATCGACGGTGGCCATGAGCGAGTCCTCCCTGCTGCAATACGACCGCAAACTACGCACGCCAGGAACAGGTGCCGGCTATGATTTTGCCGACGACTTCGACCCCTGCTTGACGGCCGACTTCGCTTCGGCCGATTTCGACTCCTTCGAATCGGTCGGCTTGGCTTCCCCTTCTTTGGCTTCCGGCTTCGCTTCGGCCTCAACATCGCCGACCGTCGGCACTACCCAAACCTTCAATTGAGCTTCAATTTCCTGGCCCAAATGCACTTCGACCGTGTACAGCCCAAGTTCCTTCAGCGGCCCTTTCAGCCGCACTTGGTCAGGCGTCACGGTAATTTCCTGCTGCTTCAAAGCCCGCACAATTTCTGGTGCGCCGACAGAACCATACAAGTGCCCCTCGTCGTTGGCGTTGGCTTCAATGGTCACGCTTTGCGCCGTGATGCGGTCCGCCAGTTGACGCAACCCGGCCAAACGTTCGTGCTGGATTTGCAGCAACTTGGCCTTGTGCTTTTCGACCATCCGCTTGTGATGCTCCGTCGCCACCGTCGCCAAGCCCTGCGGCAGCAAGTAATTCATCGCATAGCCGCGCTTCACCTCCACCACTTCACCCTGCTTCCCCAGGTGATCGACCGATTGAATCAACAGCAATTCGATGCCCCCGTGCTGGCCGCGCTGCAGGCGTTTATCGCGCGCCGGCTGGCGGCCCGATTTGGCTTTCGGTGAAGTTTTTGTCGTCGGCATGGTTCATTCCTATGCTTGGAAATTCGCAGAACTTGGTCTGCCCGGTTTGATTCTCTAATCGTGCAAATCTCGCTCTACCAAAATTCAAAAATTAAAATGGCAGATCGGGCGCCCCGCCCGACTCGCCGCCACCTTCGTAACCGCTGACTTCGGCCGCGCTGTATTCCGCTTCAGCCGGCGGTGCCGATTCCCGTGCTCCTCGCGGCCCCCCTTTACCCTGCCCCCCGCCTTGTCCTTTGGAGCCCAGCATTTGCATCCGCTCCCCAACCACGCGCAATTTGGATTGCTTCTTGCCTTCTTTTTCCCACGTATCAAGCTTCAACCGTCCTTCGATCAGCACCGGCGATCCCTTATTGAGGTACTCGCTGGCCACCTCCGCCGTGCGGCCCCACAGCGTGACGTCCACAAACGTCGTGTCTTCCACCCATTCTCCCTGGGCCGTTTTCCGCCGATCGTTCACCGCCAAGCCGACATCCATCACCGCCATGCCGCTGGGAATATAGCGCAACTCCGGATCGCGGGTGAGATTGCCCACTAAAATCACGCGGTTGAAACTGGCCATACGGGCCTCCTGAGCCTTGGCTCTTGCTGAACAAACGTATCGTCCTCGCGATCAAGCTAACAAATTGCCGAGCAAAATACAATCATTCCTCGTCCAGCTCGCCCATTTCGTCCACCGGCATGTCGTCGACTAATTTCGCTGCTTCCGCTTCCGGCTTGGGTTTGCGCTCCGCCAGCGGTCCGCCGCCGGTCAGGGCATGCTGCACCATCGTGTCGGCAATCCGCGGGTCGATTTTCAACATCAGGTTCCGAATCACCGCTTCGTTCAATTGAAATTGCCGCGTCAAATTGCCGACCTGATCGCCGTCTAGTTTGAAATACGTAAGCCAGTACGTTCCTTTGCGGTGCCCTTTGATGGGGTAAGCCAAGCGGCGTTCTTCCCATAGCCGGCTGGCCAACATCTTGCCGCCAAACTGCTCCACGGCACCGGGAATTTGCGCCACGGTGCCGGCGGCATCGCGGGCATACCGATTCGAATCCAGAATGAACATGCCTTCGTAAACGTGCTGAGCCACGAAATGGTTCCTTATCTTGTCGAGTGAACTGTTCGAGGGTTGAAAGGGTCAAAAAGTCGAAAGGTCGAAACGTCAAAAAGCCGAAGCGTTCCCGACACTCACACTTTAAAATGACTTTTCGACTTTTCGACTCTTCCTAACCGTTGTATTTATTCATGCAACCAAGCATGTCTCCGGTAATCCAATCTTCGACCGCATCCGCGGCTCGCGAAATGATCGATTCTACCTCCACTAATTCTTCCTTGCCAAACCGCGCCAATACAAAATCGGCCGGGTCCCATTGCGGCGGAACCGGCCCCACGCCAATCCGCAACCGCGGAACCGCTTCGGTTCCCAACCGCTCGATCACGTCGGCCAGCCCCTTCTGTCCGCCGGCGGAACCTTCGCTTCGCAACCGCAACTTGCCTAACGGCAGATTGAAATCGTCGCACACAATCAGCACGTCGACCGTATCTAACTTATAAAAATCTCGAGCCGCCAACACGCTGCCGCCGCTTAAGTTCATAAACGTATGAGGCCACAAAAGCAGGGCCTTTTGGCCTTTCAATTCGGCTTCGCTAATTTCTCCTTGAAAATTGGTTTTTGCCCGCGCAACACGATGCCGCCGGGCCAATTCGTAGAGCACCGCAAATCCGACATTGTGGCGTGTGCCCTCATATTTGCGGCCGGGGTTGCCCAACCCCACGACTAGTTTCACGGCAGGCCATGTTTTTGGGTTCAGAGTGATGGGGTCAGGAAATCAGCTTCAGTTGTCAATCCTTGCCTCAGGCGCTTCCGTTGAACTCCGTTCAGGCAGCCCAACCAACGCAACATCCCTCGCTATACTTTCTCTTCCTCTTCTTCCACAGGTTTTTCCTTGCGAATCAGTTCTGGCTCCACGGCTCCTTCGGCGGCAGGCTCTGCAGTGGCTTCTTCTTCGACTGCCTTCGGCTTCAAGCACTGGACGGCAATTTCGTCGCCGCCACTGACAATTTTCGCCCCTTCCGGCAGCGTCGCTTGTCCCACGCTCATCGAATCGTCCAGCTTCAGCGCGGCCACGTTGATGATCACTTTGTCCGGAATGGAGCTCACCGGACATTCAATTTCCACCGTGTGAATCAAATGCTCGACCACTCCCCCCTCTTTCACGCCGGCGGCCTGGCCGCGAATCTCCAGAGGCACCTTCACGCGCACCCGTTCATGCTCAGATACACGAGCAAAATCAACGTGCAAAATTTCCAAACCGAACGTGTCGTACTGCAACTCGCGGATCAATGCACTGTCGTTGGCTGCCCCTTTTAATTTCACCACCCGGGAACCATGCCGCACCGCGGCGGAAATTTGTTCCGCGGGCACCGCCAAGCTCACGGTTTTTTGTCCATGACCGTACAACACCGCCGGTACCTTGCCGCCAGCACGCAGCCTTTTGGCGTTCCGCTTGCCGCTGGAATCTCGAACATCTGCTTGCAATGTTTCAGCCATATCGATGTTTGCTGTAGCCGACCCAATCGCTAGCGGTTGGCGTCGGTCACAAATCCATTCCTAGGAAAGAGTTGCTGCCATTTGGGCGATGCACAACGGACACGCATCACCAACAGCGAATCCAACATTTTGCCTGAAATGGCCAGAATTGCAACCCCGCCTACCAAGAAACTAGCTACTCGTCGATTGCCGAACGATGCAACAACCTGCCCGTTTTTTGCCCGAATTGCGCTATTTAACAGCGGCTTTTGCATGCATCGCAAAGTCTACTCAATCGTCAAGCTTTATCAGGTCGATAACAGTTGGCGCCGGCGTGTCGATACCGCGCTCAATTGTCTGTTCTCATCATCACTGGCCTTCCTATGATTCGCCCCACAATACCTCTGCGAACACGATTGGCACTCGTCATTTTAACTTCCGCCAACCTGCTAGGCTGCGCGACCATTAAACAATCCGATACTTCTCGCACCGGCATCGAGCAACTGTTGATTT
Source organism: Pirellulales bacterium (assembly GCA_035499655.1). Taxonomy (NCBI): domain Bacteria; kingdom Pseudomonadati; phylum Planctomycetota; class Planctomycetia; order Pirellulales; species Pirellulales bacterium. Next base: position 2,427 of record DATJYL010000004.1, on the reverse strand, counting down.
CCAGCGCCGACGACAAGGCGCTCGACAAATTCGATCTGCGTCCCATCGCCGGCGCCAAAGTGTTTGTCGACACGCAGTATCTCGATTGCACCGATAAAAACTACTTGCTCATCGCTTTGCACCAGCGACTGCTGGCCAACCACTGCACCTTGGTCGCCAAACAAGACGATTCCGACGTCGTGCTCGAAATCGGAAGCGGCGGCGTCGGCACCGACCGCAACGATTTGTTTTTCGGCTTCCCCGGCATGGCGTTGCCGCCGCCGGCCATGGTCGCTTTGCCCCGCATTGCACTGTTCGAGCGCGACAAATCCATGGGCACCGCCAAAGTAGCCCTCGTCGCTTACGATACCAAAACGCGGCAGCCCGTCATCAATTCCGGCTACTCCTTGGCCCGCGCCGATCACAATTTCTGGCAAGTCTTGGGCATGGGCGGTCAACAATCCGGCAGCGTCCAGCGCGAACTGGTGGCCTCCACCAACGAAACTCCCTCCGCCGCCGAAACCGCCGCCATGCTAGCCCAAAAACCCGGAACGCCGGTCCGATAGTTTCACCTCCAAAACCGGACGTTGTTCTGCTTGTTTTGAATTTTGATATTTGTTTCGACATTCGACATTCGCGCTTAGGATTTGATGGGCCTTCCAGTTGCGGAAAATCCCGCCTGGAAATGAAGTGCCCCAGCACGATTCGAACCATTAACCGAGCATCCCGGCGCGCCGGGAAGCGCAACGCGGTAGTGGCAAGCCGCTCACCACCTCCAATGCCCCCGGCAGGACTCGAACCTGCGGCCTAGTGTTTAGGAAACACTCGCTCTATCCTCTGAGCTACGGGGGCGGCTGCTTGCAGGGCGATTCCCAAGACCGCCATCGGCCAGCATCCACATCGCCAGACCGTTTGATTATCCGCATTGTTTTGCGGTTTGAACAGTCGCGGACCAAGCGCAACTCGGAGAAGATATATCAAACACCACCTGGCAATATCCAAATGCTGCCGGACGGCTTAGTTGAATCACGATCAAAATTATATTCACTTTTACAAGGAGAGCGTCATGGAAATCGAACGCCGAGTGCTACTACTGGAGCGACAAAACACATTGCTCAAGCTCCTGGTCGGCCTGCTCGCAATTCTGCCGGTGGCCATATTTTCGATGGGCGCCGGCTCGTTCAATCAAGATCACGGCGAACTCTTGGGCATCACCAAAATTCAGTTGGTCGACGAGCAGGGAAAAGAAGTGGCCGTGATCGACGGCAAAGGAATCAACTTTAGCGGCAAGAGCAGCCAAATCGTGGCCGATAAAATCGTCGGCCGCAGAAGCGTGGCGGCCAATGCCAATCCCGAGAACAGCGATCGCTATGCCGAACTGGGCGTCACCAGCGAGCGCAAGTGCTACATGGAATTAGGAAACAAAGGCACCGTGTATCACCACATTCTTTCCGACTCCGGCGTGCTGGAATCCAACTTTTAGTCGGTATACCCCACTTTGAATTTCGTGCTCGGGATTTATTTCCGGCACTACGCGATTCGGATTTCGAATTTTGTTCTCGGATTGCATGGTACAAAACCCCTGAGAATCAAGATATTGCTCTGCGCTCAGGCCGTGGTAGACTGAAACCGTGCCTTCCAGTCAGCACCGCGGGCGTAGCTCAGTTGGTAGAGCGCTAGCTTCCCAAGCTGGATGTCGAGGGTTCGAGTCCCTTCGCCCGCTCTGAACGTAACTTCGGCCGATACCTGGATTTAGGAGACCTGCCGACGGTCGGCAGCGCGGCCCTGATAACTCTCGAACGCCGGTAGTCTACCGGCGCGAGATGTTTTGGGGATTTGCGCTATGCCATACCGTCACCTGTCTGCTGTTCCTACTTACCGCCATCACAAGCCCAGTGGCCAAGCCGTGGTCACCATCAACGGTCAAGACTTTTATCTCGGCCTCTGGAACTCCGCCGCCAGCCGCGGCGAGTATGACCGCCGCATCGCGGAGTGGTTGGCCTGCGGCCGCCAGCCCCCTGCCCAGCCCGCCGCCGGCGGCCTGACCGTCAGTGAAATGCTCGTGCAGTATTGGGAATTCGCCAAGCGCCATTATCGCAAGCACGGCCGGCCGTCGGAGGAGCTCAAAAACATTCGCTACGCCCTGCGACCGCTGCGGCGATTGTATGGGCATACATTGGCCTGTGACTTTGGCCCGCTGGCACTCAAGGCCCTGCAGCAGCGAATGATCAGCGACGACCTCAGCCGGGGCGTCATCAATAGCCGCATCGGCAAGATCAAACGGGTTTTCCGCTGGGCAGTGTCCGAGTGACCCCTTCCCGATTTCAGTACCAGTGTCTGTGAGAGAATCGGTTAGGGTTTAGTTCGCGTGTTGAGTCGGAGGGAAGGGCGTAGCCCTGACCGGAGACTCAACACGCGGCGCGGCTGGGAACGCCCCAGCCTGTCGAT
>DATJYL010000003.1 GCA_035499655.1 Pirellulales bacterium | reverse complement strand
TTTGCTGATCGTAATCCTGGCGCAGGACGACGATCAGCAAGAGCCTTTAGGAGAACAGTCATGAAGAAGTCCCGCTCGCATCTTGCCATTTCATTGGCTTTCAGCTTGGCGGCCGCCACGGCCAGCGCCGCCCAAAGCTGGCAAGGCGTTCAGGTAATGCCCAAATCGGCAGGAGTTGAAATTCTGGACGACAACGGCGCATCGGTCAGCATGTACGACATTGCTTGGCCTGCCGCCGTCCAGCGAACCAAGGGACGCTTCTTATGGGTGCAGGATGAAGGCGGTTACAGCCGCAACCTGGCGGGCGGATGGATCTATGCCGACGACGTGGTGAAGCTTGACGAGGCCCACAGCTACTACACCAACGAACTTCGCCGTAGCGAGACCGCCTGGCTAGACTGGATGTGCGGCATCAGTTGGGAAAACCAAAACGAGCCGGGCATTGCCGCGCAGTATTATCAAAACGTTTTGACGATTGATCCCAATACGCGCCTGGACGACGTGCATATTCGCTTGGGGCGATTGCTCGCTGGGCAACAATTGCTCAACGGCCGCGGCAGGTACAACCCGGTGCAGCGCGATGCCTGGGAACAGCATTTCCAAATGGCTCAAAGCATTAACGCCAATCGGCCTCAATTGTATTACGAGTGGGGCCTCGCGCTCAGTCAGGCCTGTGCTTGTTCGCAAGCCAAGTCGCTGGCATCTCAGCAGGCAAAACTCGCCTCCAACGCCACGGCCGACAGCGCGCCAGAAGGCATTGTCGATTCGAACACCGACCAAGCAAATTCGCCCAACCAAGTCGCCTTATCGCCAAAGCAAGACGCGAATCTCAAATCGGCAATTCCCGCTGCATCGGGCGGCCCCGCAATGGCTCAGCGAAACCTGCCATCCGAAACCATTGCCGCCGGCGTCCCCGCCGGGCCAACAGCCGCCGGAGCCGATGCGGCCGTCCAATCGTTGGCTTACTATGAACGTGCCGAACAACTTGACCCTCGTTGGTGGCGCATTCCGCTGGCCAGGGCTGAACTGATGCTCAACCAATGCGATCAGGAATCCGCGGATTGCCCCGGCGAACGCGCCATCGTCCCCAACGCAAAGCCGGAATTCCTTACCCAATTGGTTACCCACTGCCATCGAAATGCCGGACGTGAAGCCGGCGCGACGCAGCCGCTTCCCGACACCGATCCATCATTGGCCGGTGCCAATTCCCGCAGCGCTGCCGCGCCAACAGGTGAAACGCCTGTTCCAACTTACGTTTCCGGTGTACTAAAAATTGCCCTGGACGATTTCAATCGCTCGATCAGCCTGAACGCCAATGCCCTGGATGCCTACCGCGATCGTGCGGAAGTTTTGCGGTTGATGCAGCGCTATGACGAAGCCGAGCAATCGGCTACCACCGCCTGTAAGCTTTGCTACTACCGACAGGCCGGCAGCCTGCGCACATTGGCCCAAATCAATCACGACCTGCAGCTTAACCAACCCGCCGCCGATTTTGCCCTGCGGGCCGCGGAGCTCGCTTCAGGAGACGAGCAGCAACGCTATTTGCAATTATGGTACAAGTGCAGCAAGCAGTGCTCTGACGAAACCGCAAAAATTGCCGTGGCCTCGGCTCAAGCCGGCTATGTAGCATCTCGTGGCGGTGACGAAGAAGACCCCGCCGGAAACTCGCAGGCGCAAAAGCCCCCCGCCCACATCGAGCCCCCGCCAGGATTCCTCTCGCGCGCTGCCAGCGCGGTGCCTGAGTAAATGCGGTCAATTATTGAGCCGGAGGGGCTAAGCTTTGCGGCGTGAAAGCGTTTAGCTGCTGCTGTAGTTGCGGAATAACCGAAAACGGCGGCACAGTCGCCGGACCCGGCGGAGCAAACTGCTCTTTCAACCCGCCGTTGCGAAGTTGCTGATCGAGGAAGTACAACTTTTGCTTGGCGTCTTCGATTTCATCGCTCAGGTTTTTCTTTTGCTCGCTGTCCTTGGTTTGCTCCAGCGTCGCGCTTAACCGCTTAATTCGGTCTTGAAGTTGCCGCTCCAGATCCACTTCCTGTGCTGGCGGAATACTGAGCAGGCTTTCGTTCTGTTCGTTAATGGCAATCGTGGCCTTGACTACTCCCACTCCGTCTTTCTGCGTGGTGGGCAATCCCAGCGCATCGACGTAGTAGGTCACGTCCTTGGTCAGACGCGCCGGGGAATCGTGTACGGCGTAGTCGAGAATTGCCAAGGCGAGCTTGGTAAGTTCGTCGCGTCCCTCGGCACACACCCACACATAGACGTCGCAATAGCAGCCGACATAAATGCAGCCGCAATCCTTTGGCACGTCCTTTTTACAGCCTACGTGGAACCAACAAGACCCCTTCAAACAGTCCGACGTAATCGTGCCGCCGGTCATCTGGCTGATCTTTCCGTCGGGATCTCCTGTATAAAACGTGTTGAACCGCGCCTGGCAATCGGGGCAACTTTTCGACGCCGGGCCGTATCCGCAGTTGCTGACGGCCGTTTGATAGGCGCAGCGCATCAGCTCGAGCTTCCGCGGATCGTTGATCGGCGTCATCGTGAACGATTCCACGCATTGCCGTTGCGCAGTGGTGGAAAGCCCCAACGAGCTAAGCATGAAACTCAAGAAAAATGGCGGAGTAAAAAATGTGGGGATTTTTGATGCCGAACTCAAGGCGACAGAGGTGGATCCAGAGGTAATGGGCCGGCCAAAACTTGGCGTGATTCCGCCTGAGGCCTGATCGGTCACGCTCGCAACGCCCTGGTTCGGGTAGGAAAAGTACGGCATCGAGTTGTAGTCGTAAACGAACATCGCCAGGTTATCCATCACCTCCTGAAGCTGCAAATCGCCCACCGTCGTGGCTTCGCGGACCGAATTCTTCCGCAACTGCACGTGCGTGCAGCCGGCTAACAGCCCAACAAGGCCACAAACCACAAGTGATGCCGCGAACCTCGCAAACCCGGTTGGTAATATGTGCTGTGGCATGGGCAAGCCTGGGCGATGGTCTTGCGACCGGCAAAACTAATGCTTCCGTTATATCCACTAGAAGCTTTCGGATCGTTACTTCCCCACCATTGAGCATCTGCGGAATAGCTGCTTCGATCGGTATAATCGATACAGTTTCCCATGCGTTGCTAGCTAGTTTTCCTTCGCGGAATTCACTGAACTCAACACCCCTCTGGCGCCGCCTCCTCGCCCCAAACTGTTGCTGTCTATTAGGATAGGTATATATTGAACATATCCGGCTTTGCTCGAACTGCCCCATCGGTCCCATGAAGCTTTGGCCCTGGCTACTTGTCGCGGTGGTACTGCTGTCTCGCGTCCCATGCGCCTTGGCCGAAGACGCCCTCACGCCGGTCGCCGGAAATCAATCCGCGCCCGCTTCCAATGCAGCGGCTCCTAACTCTACCCCCGCCGTCGATCCGACAAAGTTTCATGCGCTCTTGGTCGGCTGCACCAAGTACGACAATTTGAAGCCGGAAAGAAGTCTGCATGGTCCGGCCAACGACGTCGAATTGGTCCGCCGGTTCTTTACCGATCAATTGCATCTTCCCCTCGCAGGAATTGCTGTCCTTTCCGAGGCGGAGGCAGCCGTGCGCGGTTCGGACTTTCGGCCCACGCACGACAACATTGTCCGCGAAATCCAAAACTTAATCGATGTAGCGCATGAGGGAGACCAGGTCGTGCTGCTGTTGGCTGGTCACGGCGGACAGCAGCCGGAACGAAAAGATCCCGACCCCACATATCTCAAGCCCGACGGGCTGGATCAAATGTTTCTGCCTTGCGATTGCGGCCAGTGGAGCGGCAAAAAATGGTGCGTGGAAAAAGGCATCCCCGATTACGAACTCCGCTCTTGGTGCAAACAAATCACCAATCAGAAAAAAGCCAGATTGTGGGTGATTTTAGACGCCTGCTGCTCGGGTTGGACCTTGCGCGGCAACTCGACGGAAGTCACCCGGAGCATTTCGACCGACGACTTGGGAATTCCGGAAAACGACCTGGCCGATGCACGGAAAGCGGCCGCGGCCAGGCAACCTGCCAGCCGCGGTGGCGAGCCGTTGCCTGCCGAAGGCGTCACGCAGGGGGCCTTTGAGTTTAGTCCGCAGTCCCCCGATTACGTCGGCATCTATGCGGCCCAGCGGGACGAATCAGAATTGGAAATGCCCATGCCCTGTGATGCCGAAGGCGACCATCCGCAAAAGGTTCAAGGATTATTAACGTATGCCATTGTCGACATTCTCAGCCGCACCTCACGGCCGATCACTTATGGCGAGCTCGCCAATCTCATCCGGCAGCGCTATCCGCAATGGGGACGCACCACCGGTCCCACCCCTGTCGTCGAGGGTTTAGCCCAAGATCGCGAAGTTTTGGGCGTTCAGCGCTGGCCCGGCCGATCGAGCCAACGTTGGCAAAAAGATGACTCCGGCAATTTGACGGTCAACGAAGGAGAAGTTCAGGGCCTCAGCCCGGGCACTATCTTGACGCTGCATCCGTCGGTCGATCAACCCGATGCGGCAGCCGTGTTGGGCTATGCAAAAGTGGAGGACTGCGAGTTGCTGGATTCCACCGTCAAACCCACTCGGTACAACGACACGCGCGAACCACGGAAGTCCGCTTTGCCCAATGGCGGTTGGTTCGAAGTGGCCCAAACCGATTACGGTTCGCTGCGCGTTAAGGTGGGCGTCGACATGCAGCCCGTGGTGACGGACGCTTCGGCCGATCAAGCCACTCTTCACGACGAAGCTGAGTCGGCGGCATTGCGGCGTTTGGGCAGTGAATTGAAATCCGCCGTTTCCAAAGATGATTCACTGTGCCAGTTCGCCGACAATCCCCAAGCGGCCCAATGGATCGTGCAACTGCGCGACACAAAGTTGATGCTGCTGTCGAAAGACGCCGCCGAAATTCGTGGGAAGTTGCCCGAAGGCGTCTCGCGGTTCAGCATTCCAGACGATCAGCCCGTCCCGGCTATCGTGCGCGACATGACACGGATTGCTCGAGCCCAAAACTTGCTGAATTTGACCGCCGCTCAGCAAGCGGCCGGCGGTGTGGATGCAACAGGCGGCGATCCTTCGCATCCTAATGTCGATTTGAAAATCATGCGTTTCAAAAGCAAAACGGATCGCCAAGGCGTCGAAATTGAACTGACGAAAGGCCCGCTTACGTTGATAACAGGCGATCACATTGGTTGGCAAATGACCAATCGAGGCCCGACCGACGTGGCTGTAAGCCTGCTGTATATCGACGCCGGATTCGGCATCCAGGCCATCTATCCCCGCCCCGGCTCCGGCACCGACAACATGCTCACCAAACATGGCGGGGCTCACACCACCAAGGCCGCCACCATTACCGCCAACCCCGTTGGAACTGAACACGTCGTGCTCATTGCCGTGCCGCGATTACCCGAACATCAGGCCCCCGATTTTAGTTTCTTGGAGCAAGAATCTTTACCCCTGGCCCGCGGCGCCGACGACCCGGTAAACGCAAGCCTGGAATCTCCTCTGGGACGATTGCTGAAAAATGCCATGTATGGCACGGGCGGCACACGTGGTTTAGATTCCACCGATGCCGTGGAATCGCAATTGACGCTCCAATCGTGGCGCGTCGTCGGCGAACCGGGCTCGTAACGGCTTCCCCTGGCCGCTATCGCCAATCGCCGCTCAGAACGAAAGGAGCCCAATACTTGGGCGACAGACGACCGCCAGATTCCGACGCCGGAGCATCGATCTCTAGGCCGCGGTTTTGGCCAACAAGTTTGGCCGCGTGCGGATCGTAATGCCGCAACATTTCCAACTGCGCCTGACGCAGCGCCTCCAGCTTGCCCAGCGGATGGTCCTTATCCCACAACCGCTTGTAGAACTCGACCATCAGGGTTTGCGTGGCGGCATCGTCGACGCTCCACAGCGAAGAGATGGTGGTCTTGGCCCCGGCAACTTGAAAAGCGCGTTGCAAGCCCAACGTTCCTTCGCCGCCGGCAGTTTGACCAAGACCCGTTTCGCAGGCCGACAGCACCGCCAGATCGACCCCATGCAAATCCAAGGAGCTTACTTCTAACGCCGTCAAAATGCCGTCGTCCTGATCGGGCTTGGGCGGCGCGTTGGCGCCTGCCAATACAATGCCGGACAACAAGCCGGGAATGTTGGCGGCATTTCCATTTCCTCCGGTTGAAGTTGCCGCTTGACTGAGAAACGATTGTTGTGCAAAAGGTTTTCGCGTCAATTCGTACTCCGCCACGTCGCCGCCGGCGGCAGGTTGCACGCGCAGGCTGATTTTGGTGCCCACCGGTCCCCGCATCATTCGCTCAGTTTCCGGAACCGATTTACCCTCCAGCAATGTCCACGCTTTGCCGTCGGCGGCGACGGCCAGAATGCGGTCATCCGGCTTTAGCCGGCCATCTTGTGCAGCAGCGCCGCCGGCGATCAACCTTGCTATGGCGATCTGCTTCCCGTCCAACCGCAAAATAACCCCCACGCCGGAATTGGTCGCCGGCGAAAAAAATCCATGCGTGGCTAAATGCAGATATTGGCATTGGGGGGCCGCTTCGCGGAATCGCTGCTGCGTGGCGTCCCCTCGTTTCAGGTCGAGCATTTGTCCGGCGGCAAACCGCTCTCGGTAAATCTGCCCAATCAAATCAATTTCCGTGCTCGTGCCCGGCAGTGGCGAGAATTCCGTTTTACCCATCCCGCGGATCGCAGCCTGGGGCGCATCCGCCGCCAACAGCAAATTGCCCGCTGCCTGCGGCTCAGGATGCCCGGGCGAGGCCCCATAATCCACGTCGCCAAGCAACAGCAAGCTGGAATTGGAATGCTGCGCAGCAGTGCGGTTTTCCTCCAATAGGCTCGGCAGCATTTGCGGCACGGGAATGATCGCAATGCCGATGTCTTCGATCAAAAACGTATCCGGCTTATTGCCGGGCAGTGCCTCCCACGGAAAACTTGCCGTGTCGCCGTCAGGCGAAATCAACACCACATGCACGCCATCCAAATGCGCCGACAACGGCTCCCACAACAATCGGCGCAGCGTCTGGCCGGGCGATTCTTCCGCAGAATTGGCCACAGCGCCGTAGGTTACACGCCATTTTCGAACCGCATCGCTGATCGGATCCATCAATCCCAAATCCACCAACACCGCTTGCCTGTCATGACGCATCACCGACGCCATCAACCGTTCCTCCGTGCGCCGCACAGTCGATCCGTCAGCTTTTTTTTCCGCAATGTTGCGTTGGAATTGCAACAAATCCACCACAACCATGTCGGGCGGCAGCTGTTCGGCAAGTTGCTCGACGGTCAGCTGCCGTTGATCGTGCAACTTTTGGAAAGCGGCGCTCTGCTTGCTTAACTCCGCTTCCAGCGATTCCTTGCGCTCCGTAAGATCGTCAAGCTGCTTGTGCCAGGCTGCTTGTTTGTCCGCCGGCGGTGTGGCGCGACCCAGTCTGGCCAGCCGATTCGAAACATCGGTCAATTCGTCCCACAGTGGTTTCTCCGTGGCGCCGTCGTCACTGCGTGCCGCATGCGCTATTTGCTGCCGGAGCGTAATGGCGCCTTTCCAGGCCAGCATCTGCTGGCAAACGGCCGTCGGGTCGCCGCCGGCCAGCAAGGCACACGAAACGAAGGAGTCCAAGTACATTCTGCTCTGTTGAACATTGGCGAATTGCTGATTTTCTGATTGCACGGCCGCCGTCTGATCGAGATTTCGATTGATGATCTCGCTCGCCCTCTGGTACAGCGACAACGCTTGCTCCTGTTTGCCCGTGGCGCTGTACGCGAAGGCCAAATTATTCAGCGCTAATGCCGTCGACGGATGATTTGGCCCCAGCGTTTTTTCAAACGTGGCCAACACCCGCTCGTGCAGTGGCACTGCGTCTGCAAAATCGCCGCTTTGTTCGTCATACCTCGCTAGATTGTTGACGGTGGTCAACGTGGTCAGATTTTCTGGCCCCAGCGCCTGCTGGCGAATTTTTAACGCGCGCTGGCTCATCGCAATCGCCTCTTCATAGTTCCCTTGCTGAGAGTACACTTCGGCGATGTTGTTGAGCACCCTGGCGGTATCCGGATGGTCGGGGCCCAGGCGTTTCTCATCAATGTCCAGCGCCCGCTGATACGAAGACAGCGCCTCGCCAAAATCGCCTTGCGACTCGTACGTTAACGCCAGTCCATTCAAAACCACTGCAACTTGGGGATGCTCCGGCCCGTAGGCTTTCTCATCGATATTCAGCGCCCGCTCATACAGCGGCACGGCGGCCGCATAGTTCCCCTCTAATCGATATTCCGCCGCTAAGCCCGCAATCAAAACCGCCGTATTCGGATCATCGGACCCCGCGGCGTTTTCCATGATTTTTACCGCGCGCTGGAACAGCGGTAGCGCCTCAGCGGAGTTGGCTTGCGCGCTATACAACAAGGCTAAATTGTGGACGCTGGCCGCGGTTTCTTTGGCGTCCAGGCCATAAATCTGCTCGCAAATTTTCAACGCTCGTTGAAACAGCGGCAGCGCGTCGGAGTAGCTCCCTTGCTCGCGATAAAAATCCGCCAAGTTGTTCAGACTGACCCAGGTTTGCGGGTCGTTCGGTCCCAGGACTTTTTCATCGATCGCCAGAGCCCGCTTGAAAAGCGGCAGCGCGTCGGCATAGTTGCCCTGTGCTTGGTAGGCCCCCGCCAGACTCCTCAGTGACATGGCGACTTGAGGATGATCGGGCCCGTAAGTCTTTTCTCGAATTCTCAGCGCACGCTCATAGAGCGGCAACGACTTGGCGTATTGTGCTTGTTCATCGTACATGGTCCCCGCATTATTCAGATCGGCCGCCACATGTGGATCATCTGGCCCGTATGCTTTTTCATCGATGCCAATGGCCCGCAGCATCAGCGGCTCAGCTTGCGCAAAAAGATGTTGGTCCACATACAGTTCTGCTAACTCGAAAAGGCAATTGGCCATGCCGGGATGATCGGGGCCATAATGCTGTTCCACAATCTTCAAGACCCGCTGATAAACCGCTTCCGCCTCGGTGTACTTGTGCTCTGTTCGGTACAGCTTGCCAAGCGTGAACAGGCACCCGGCCACATCGGGATCATTCGGCCCCAAGTTCTTTTCGCAAATCGCCAAAGCCTGCTGATAAAACGGCTCGGCCTGCGCATACTTTCCCTGGCCGGCGTATAGCCCGGCCAAATTGTTCAGCGATTCGGCCACAGCCGCATGTTCCGGGCCAAAAGCCTTTTGGTTAATCTTCAAAGCCCGTTGGTACAGCGTTTCGGCCTGGGCATAACCGCCCTGACGAAAGTACAACAGCGCCAGGTTGCTTAGGCATTTAGCGACGGCAGGATCGTCGGGACCCAGCACTCGCTCGTTGATTTCCAGGACTTGTTGAGCCAGTTTTTCCGCCTCGGCAAACTTGCCTTGCCCATACAGTTGTCCCGCCTGCTTACTAAGGTCCAGCGCCTTGTCCAGTTGGGCCTGCTCTTCGGGAGTGTGTTGCGTTACGGCTTGCTGCGCACCAGTAGATGGTTTGTCGGCAGCGGGCGGATCCTCAGCCAGCGCGGCAATCGAAAGAATGAAGACGCAATTGATTAGCCCCAACCACGCTAAAGCGATGAAGCGGATCATGTCATGCTGTTGCCGGGTCAAAAATAATTGCGCTGCATTTCAGGTCAGGCCGGCTTCACCATGCAGTGGTTATTGACGCGCTACTTGATCTTCAGCGATCCGTCGTTCTGCACTTCGATGGTTTTTCCGTCCTTTTGCAATTTTTGCAGATAGTCGATGGTCGCCTTGGTCACATTGATTTGCGGCGGCGCACCAATTAACTTCGGATTTCCAGGTTGCTCCTCAAACTTTAAATCCTTCAGCGCAGCCGATACCAATCCGGCGTTCTCGGTAATGAACATGGCGCCCAACGACGCACCCACACCGATCAGTATACCACCCATCAATAGCAACCACGTTTTTTTTAAGTTCATATTAAAATCCTTTGGCTGGAAACAGTAACTACGCTCGGCATACGCCCGGTCGTCATTACGCTGGCTTGCATCGCCAGGAAATGAATCTGCCAGCAGCGAACCCCATGAAGCGGCTGTGCCTCAAAACTCGAAATCCGAATATCGAAATTCGGACTGAATCGAGTCCCCTAAGCCCATGGGTAACAATAAAAGTGGTCAGGGCCGGGATTGAACCGGCGACACACGGATTTTCAGTCCGTTGCTCTACCAACTGAGCTACCTGACCAACGAATCACCAGCCTGCAATGTGCGATCCTGGGGCACGACTTGCCGCTCCATGCTACCCAGAGTTTGCCACCCCGGTTCGGCAACCGTTCGCTTAGGTTGCCAAACCGCTGCCGACGTCCGAATACGGATCGTAAATGCCCCCAGCCAGATTGTCAAACCGGTTCAGCACCCCTGCCAAGTTCTCCCACAAAGCCGCAAGGGTTCATGGCAAATGGCCCTCGCAGGACATACACTAAAGATTGCTCGTTCGTCTGTCTGCAGTTTATTCGGAGAAACTTTGGCATGTATTGCCGCCTCCTGAACCATTCGCTGTCACCATGCTGGATGATGTTGCTATGCATGCTGGGTGGCACGGCTGCCTGGGATACGCATTTTGCCGTTGCCGCGCCAACGGTCGACGTGCCGCCGTCTGCCATTTCACGGGTGTTGCCCGCGGGGAAACTGCCTGCCGACAGTCGCTTGGGCCCGCTGAAAGATCTCAACGGTTATTTTCCATTCACGCCTCCCAATACGCGTGAAGATTGGGACGATCGCGCCGAACACGTACGCCGACAAATCGAGGTGGCCGCAGGGTTGTGGCCCATGCCCGAAAAAACGCCGCTCAACGCCGTGGTATGGGGACGCGTCGATCGTGACGACTACACGGTGGAGAAAGTTTACTTCGAAAGTTATCCCGGTTATTTCGTGACCGGCAACTTATATCGCCCCAAAGGTCATACGGGAAAACTTCCCGGAGTGTTATGCCCCTACGGTCATTTTGCCGACGGCCGCTTTAATGTTGTACCGCTGGACTCGCCGGACCCAAAAGTAGTCACAGTGAAAAAGTTGATTCAAGCCGGGGCCGAAAAGTTTGAAGGCAGCGGACAGCATCCTGTGCAGGCCTACCCGGTGCAGTTGGCACGCATGGGTTGCATCGCCTTCCAATACGACATGGCCGGTTACGACGACAGCCTGCAAATTCCTTTCGATGTGGCCCATTTCCACAGCCAGCAGCGACCGCAAATGGACACGCTGCAAAATTGGGGCTTTTACAGTCCGCAGGCCGATTTGCATTTGCAAAGCATTTTGGGGCTGCAAACGTACAACTCCGTTCGCGCGCTCGACTTTTTGTGCCAGTTGCCCGATGTCGATCCGGACCGCTTGGCGGTCACCGGCGCCAGCAGCGGCGGCACCCAAACGCTCATGCTGTGTGCGATCGATCCGCGCCCCGCCGTGGCGGTCCCCGCCGTCATGGTTTCCACCGCCATGCAAGGGGGCTGCACGTGCGAAAATGCCGACCTCTTGCGCCTCGACACCGGAAACGTCGAATTCGCCGCGCTGTTTGCTCCCAAGCCGTTGTGCGCCATCGCCGCCAACGATTGGACCAAAGAACTGGCCACCAAGGGCGGACCGGAACTCCAACAACTTTACGATCTGTTGGGCGCCCATGACAACTTGCAGATCAAACCGTTTCTCGAATTTCCGCACAATTTCAATTACGTCAGCCGCAGCGCCATGTATCAGTGGATGAACAAGCAATTGAAATTGGGTCTGCCCGAACCGGTCGTCGAGGCCGATTTCGTTCCGCTCTCCCGCGCGGAAATGACCGTTTGGGACGATCAGCACCACCAACCCGTCGGCGGAGAAGATTTCGAACGCAACCTGCTGCGCACCATGACGGAAGATGCGCGGAATCAGTTGACCAAGCTCATCCCGCATGACGATAAATCGCTGTCTGCATTTCGCCACGTCGTCGGCGATGCCTGGGATGTGCTCATCGGCCGTGGCGTTTCCAAACCCGCGGATGTGGAATTTCAACAACAAGGCGATACGCTCCGTCACGAAAAATTTCTCCAAAAAAAGGGCTTGCTCCTCTATAAGCCGCGGCAGGAGGAAGTGCCGGCCATCTTGTTGCAGCCCCGCGGCGAAACCAATCGCACGGTCATTTGGCTCGATCCCGCCGGTAAAGCCGCCTTGTTTGCCGCCGATGGCTCACCCAAGCCCCTCATCCGAAAACTCTTGGACAGCGGGGCCCAAGTCATCGGGCTGGACCTTTTGTATCAGGGCGAATTTTTGTCCGACGGCAAGCCGCTGGAGCACACTCGGCAGGTGGCGACGAAAGACCGAAATTCGGCCGCTTACACATTCGGCTACAATCGCGCCTTGTTTGCCCAGCGAGTGCACGATGTGCTGACGGCCATTAGTTATTTCCGCGGCGACGATCAACCCTGGGGCGCCATCGACCTGGTCGGACTGAACGGCGCCGGCCGCTGGGCAATTGCCGCCAAGGCCATGGCCGGCAAAGCGGTCGATCGCACCGTTGCCGACACCGCCGGCTTCCGTTTCGGCAACGTCACGGCGATCGATCATCCCGACTTTTTGCCCGGCGGCGCAAAGTATTTCGATTTGCCGGGTCTGTTGGCCCTTTGCGCTCCCCGAGAATTATGGCTCCGCGGCGAAGCGTTGCCCGATGCCGCCGCCACTGCCTCTGCTGCTCCCGCTTCGGCCTCCGCTTCCGATGCTGCAAGCCCTGCCCCGCCTCCCGCCACCGCCACCGATATGGACGTGGTTGCCGCTGCGTTCAAGTCCGCCGGCGCACTCGATAAAATCACTCTCTACGACGGCCCGGCCGACAAAGCGGAAGAAGCCGCGATTGACTGGCTGCTAAAAAAGTAAATCCATTGCTCCACTTATCTGCCTGCTATCCAGCGCAGCAAGTGTAAAGCCATGGCCGCCGCGCCGAAGGAGGCCAGAAACGTCTTCAGTTCGTCTCCCCACACGAATCCCGTGGATTTGAGTGGCGCCATCGAATCTGCCCGCGCCATCTTTTGGGCTGGTTCTGCCGGTAACGCCAACGGTCGTCCCGCTTGTACGTCAATCGTCGGTGTTGGGGAGCCGGATCCACTGCGCATCGCAATTTGGGTGGTTGGTGTATTACTCCAGGCGATCGATCCACCATCATCCTGCGAAGAGCCGATGCCCCCCTCGAACTTGGCTTGGGGTTGAACCCATCCGTTTGATTTAATCTGATTAGCCGCCACCGCCGTGGCCCGATTTTGTTCCGTACTGGCGGGCTGCAACGTCTTCAAATCAAGAGCCGTACGTTGCAAAAACTGGTTCACGCGACCGCCATAACTGCCGTCGGTATGGCCGCCCCCTTCGCCGAACAAAACGCCGGCCAATTCCCCCCGGTTGTTAAAAATTGGCCCGCCCGAATCACCGTGCCGCGCCGCGGCCGCCAGTTCCACAATTTCCGCTGGCCTTCCCGGCGCCGGCGATAAATACTCGGTGCAGGGGCCCGATTGCATTTTGTAATCTCCCTTGCCGTAACCGGCGATGGTCAGCATTTCGCCCGGCCGCGGCGGCACCGTGGAAATCGTCACCGGCGTCACCGCCGGCGGCTTCCAAATCAGCAAGGCCGCCAAATCCCATTCCTTGTCGGTCCGTACGACTCGCGCCATGGAATGAAATCCGTCGGCAAAGACCACTTCCACCGGTCCCACGGCATCGCGCACCACGTGCCAATTGGTAATCACCAGCCCGTAATCTTCGTTGGCGTCGACCAGCGTGCCTGAACCCAGCGACATGCTGTCCTGATCGACCGCAATCACGCGCACCACCGCCGGATGCGGCGTCTGCCGCTGCGGCGCGCCCGACCATAGCGAGGCCAAGCGCAATGCTTGGTTTTCGCCCGCTGGCGCTTCCTGGGCGCATGCGTGTCCGGCCGTGGCCCACAATTGCAATATCGCCACGGTCCCAAAGAAGATGTTTCCCGCCCAACGCTTCACTTTCATGCCGGTTTTTGCGGGGTGTCGTTGGCGGCTTGTTCCTTGCCGATGAAATCCTCGGGGTCAAAAACTGCTAAATTCACGGTCGAAGAAAGCGAACTTTTCGCCCCCCGCGTGGAAAGTCGTGATCGGCCTTCCACCGAGCGGCGCTGCGCTTCGTTCTGCAAAATCATCTTCAGCAATCGGCGGCGAAGCTGCTCCCGGTCGTGCGGCAATTTTAATTCACCGTCGGCGTGAGCGGGATCGATGGCGGTTTTTCGATCAGGGGGTTGTCGTTTCATGCGGCGATGGGGCGACCGCCTTGCAATTCGGCGTCGCGCGGAGGGAAATCTTGCCCGTGGTTGAACTGCGCTTTCAGCCGTTGCAGTTCCGCTCGCAGTGCATTGTCCGCCAATTTTGCCAATGTGAGCCGGGCAGGAAAACCCGCCAAATGCACGGCGGCATTGCGGGCTTCGTCCAGCACGTCGGCGGAAAGGTACAAGGTGGCGCGCACTCGAGAGACGGAATTGTTTCGGGCAGGCTGAAGCATGGTGCCTCCTGGCGGAAAATGCCGGTGGGTCATCCACACGGCGACAGTAAGCAAATTCGAAAGGGGGGTTGGCGGAGTGGAAACGTCGCACGTTTCACCACACGTCCGACCATTGTTGAATGTCGGACATCGCCGCCCGTTAGCCCAAAAAGAAATCGGTCCTCGACATGGACCAAAGTTCAAGAGCATTTACCGCAGACGGTAAACTTTCCGCAGTCTGCGCCACGCGGCATTCCCTGCCTGAAAAACTGCAAAAATGCCTTACCCAAGCACCACTTCCATGGACTGACTGCTCCGAACGACCGGAATTCCCCCTTCGCGGCCACCGGCCTGCGATCGATGATGCGTCCATGTTCTGATCGATATTGCCCCGCACAATTAGCAGCACAACGCTCAGATCGCGCAATTTGTTTCCCATGCAGGCCGGCCGAGGATGCAGCGCCGGCCCCTTCTCTCTATAATTTCACGACCACCGCGACGGACATTAACCTAAACCCGACTATCCAAACCTCGCAACGCGAACCGTATCTTTTCAGCAGCTTATGTCTCACCCCAAATTCACTCCCGATCAATTCCGCGTTCTGTTCGATTGGCCCGTCCAATGGGGCGATCAAGACCTCTTCGGCCACGTCAACAACACCGTCTATTTTCGCTGGTTCGAATCGGCCCGGGTAGATTACTTGCACCGCCTGGGCATGGCCCGGCTCCACGGGGACGAAGCATTAGGACCCATTCTGGCCCACATCGGTTGCAATTTCCGCCGCCAGTTGCAATACCCGGATACCGTGCGCATCGGCACTCACATCACGCACATCGGCCGCACCAGCATGACCATCGAGCAGGCTTTGTGGAGCACCGCCCAAAACCTGGCCCTGGCCGCCGACGTGACTTCGACCATTGTGCTGTTCGATTACAACCCTCAAAAACCGATCCATGTGCCCGAAAACATTCGCCGGCAGATTGAAGAATTGGAAGGGAGAAAATTGGCTTAGGAAAGCTCCCGTAGAATTCCAAACGAAAATTGGCGAATTCTTTCACTTGTGGTAAACTATCAGCATGACACCGAA
This sequence comes from Pirellulales bacterium, assembly GCA_035499655.1. NCBI lineage: Bacteria > Pseudomonadati > Planctomycetota > Planctomycetia > Pirellulales > Pirellulales bacterium. The sequence continues at coordinate 4,209 of DATJYL010000003.1, read as the reverse complement.
GTTGACACCCGAACAATCCGAAGCCCTTCAGCGCAGCAATGGCCCGCTGGCCGTTGAAGACGAACGAACACATCGCGTGTACTATGTTGTTGACGAACCCACGTTTGTCAGCCTGCAACAACAAGAGGACGCTGCCGCGATTCGGGCTGGAATTGCCGACCTGGAAGCGGGCCGGATCGTAACCCTTGAAGAACTTGATGCCCGAATCCGCAAGCGGCTCGGCTTGAATTCTCAGTAATGCGCTACATCGTGGTCACCACTCAGCGGGCCGCTCAGGAAATTGAAGACTCAGCCGCATGGTGGGCTATTTAGTTTTTGCTTCGTCCGCTTCTTTGACTGCGTTTAGTTTCTCAAGTGCCTTCTGTGCATCTTCAGCCAGAGCGGACACCGGCGACTTGGCCGCTTCTTCCAAATCGGGAATCGCCACCAAGGCGGGTTTGCCAATTTCACCGAGCGACTCGGCCGCGAATAGGGCGGCATCGGTTTTGGATTCTAGGACTTTCCGCCGAAGCGAATCGACTGCATCAGGCATTCCTACAGAAACGGTCCCTAAAGCGATAGCGGCCTCCCGCTCAACAACACCTTCTCCGCAGTTTAGGGCTCTAATCAAATCAGGGACCGCGGGTTTTGCCAAAGGCCCGAGTTGTCCAAGAGTGCCGGCTGCATATTGTCGAGTAAACGCCCAGTTACCGTTCAAATAGTCGACAATTTCATCGAGAGCCTCTCGATTGTTTGGATTCTTCTGAAATTCCTGTCTCAACTCCTGCATTCGCGCCGCTTCTCGCTTTCCTCGGGCTAGGTCCGATTCAAAAAAATGCCCGCGATACGCCGCAAAAATGATGAGGGCCATTAGCAACCAGACCGCAATTTTTTTATCTACCGATTTCATAGTTGCCATGGTTGTAAAGACGGGCAGAAATTATTGCCTATTTCCCAGCGTGCGACCCAGCGCAATTGCCACACGGCGGCAGGTATCCATCGTCTGGCGGAACTGCTCCGGGTTCAGCGATTGATTGCCGTCGGATAGGGCATTTTCTGGATCGGGATGCACTTCCACAATCAGCCCATCCGCGCCGGCGGCCACGCTGGCGGCGCACATTTGCGGCACGAGCCAGGTGTATCCCGTGCCGTGGCTGGGATCCACCACCACCGGCAAGTGCGTTTTGCCGTGCAGGTAAACCACGGTGGCCAGCGGCAGCGTGAAGCGGGTGTGCGTTTCGAAGGTGCGAATGCCGCGCTCGCACAACATCACTTGCTGATTGCCCGCGTCTAAAATGTACTCGGCCGCCAGCAGCAGTTCTTCAATCGTGGCGCTGGGACCGCGCTTCAGCAACACCGGACGACCGGCCTTTCCCACCGCTTCCAATAGCCGATAGTTTTGCATGTTACGCGCGCCGATCTGCAGCACGTCAGCCTGCCGCGCCACTAAATCCACGTCTTCCGTCGCCACCACTTCGGTCACAATCGCCAGACCCGTGGCTTGCCGGGCCAAATCCAGCAACTTTAACCCTTCGTCTTTCAAACCCTGGAAGCTGTATGGACTGGTGCGCGGCTTGAATGCCCCACCCCGCAGCGCGGTGGCTCCGGCCGCCTTCACCGCCTTGGCAGTGGCGAGAATTTGCTCTTCGCTTTCCACCGAACACGGCCCGGCAATCACGCCGACCGTGCCGCCGCCGACCGTCAAACTGCCGGCCCGCACCACGGTAGGCTCGGGCCGCACTTCCCGGCTGGCGATTTTGTACGGGGCCAAAATCGGCACGACTTCCGCCACGCCGGGGCCGCTTTCCAGAGAATCTTTGTAGGTTTTGCGGTCGTCGCCGACCACGGCAATCACGGTCCTCTCGGTCCCGTGAATTACATGCGGCCGTAATCCCAGTTTGTGGACGCGCTGGACCATGTGCTCAATATCTTCCGCCGATGCGCCTGGTTTCATGACGACAATCACGTGTGTGGTTCCTGTGCGGGTGGGTGAAATGGAACTATCAAAACAAAAAGCCCCGAAATCCGGCTAACCGGGTTTCGGGGCTTTTTCCACAGGGATGGCTGTGCGCCTGTGTGGCTTTCAGAGAGCGGTTACAAACCTCCCTCGGCCCCGCAACCTGGCGGGCTAAAGTAATACCAAAAGTCGAAGAAGTTACGAACTGGGCAACTCACACTAGCATTTTGTCATGCAGATTACCAAAACGCAAGAGTCAAAATGGAACGCCCCTGTCCTCTTGCCGGCGGCATATCAACTCATTTATTTCCCCTGACCTTTGCCAAATATGCCTCCAGTTGCGCTTGGGTTCGCTGCGGCGCACCCACCAGTAAATCTCCGCTCGGTTGATCGAACGTGATCGCCCCGTTTTTATCATGCCCCTGGCCGGGCCCGCCGGTCCAGAGCGCTGACTCAACGTTCGCTTTAATCCGATCGATCAGCTTCTCGCTCGCCGCGGCATCCGCGGCCAAATCACGCGCCGAATAAAACTCCACATCCATCCGCTCTCCAGCCGCGGCATGCGTAGTAATTTCAATCGTTCGCTGGTCGATCACCCGCCATGTCAAATCGGCCGAAGCCGTCAAATCATCCAGCAATTTCTCCAGCGGCGCATTCACGGCCACGGCCGCGCATTCGCTTTCGGCCGACAGGCCCTCCTGTGCCAGGGCCGCATGATTGATCACGATCGTGGCGCCCGTTGTCCGGCTTAACCATTTGATCACACCGGCCAGCGGCTGCGGCGTCGAAAAATTCGCGCTGATCGGCTTCTGCAACAGTTCCGCCGCTCGATCTTCCCGCGAAGTCAGCACAAACCGCACCGGATCGTACTGGCTTTTCAACGGTAGCCCGCGGGCTACCCGCAATCGTTCGCACAAATCCAAAATCTGCGCATGCGCCGGTTCCGTTTGCTCGATCAATAGTACGCCGTTGCCCGCCACCATCGTGGCTTTGCCGCCGGCTGTTTGCCACGAACCAGGCGCTACCATTCGCTTGACCAGCGCTGCCAATTCGCCCAAAGCCTCCGTGTCGCTGCCTACCAAATCGGTCACTGCGTATCGCACTTGGCGCAACTTTTCTTGCGGCGGATAGCCGACAATTAACTCCCCATCCCGGATTTGATAACCTAACCCCAACGCTTCCAGCGGTGTCTGGAGCACGTCGGCCACAGAGGCATCTTTCAAATGCAACTGCACCGGCACGCTCGCCGATTGCCCCAGATCGTGCAGGGCGTCTAGGTCTAACGTGATGGGAATCGTGCTAAAGTCGGAAACTAACGATAAAAAATCCGCCAGCGGCTGGCCTTGAATTTCAATGCCAGAAACCGAATCGGCAAGTCGCGCGTTGATGTTCACCTCCCGAGGCATAACGCGTTTCAAAGTGCGTGTGACAGGCTGCTGTTCGCCTGCGGCTGGCTGGGCCGTGGGAGCAACGGGCGTTGGCGGGACCGGCATCGGCGAAGCGTCCGACGGCGGCGCGGCGGCCGAGGCAACTTTGGGCGCTGCGCTTTGCACCGAAGAGCCGCCCGGTGGCGGCTGATTGGCCGCAACTGGTGTTTCCGCTGCGGGCTGAGTGCCAACCGGCGGAATTTCCACGGCGGGCTTGTCCGCCGGCGACGGTGTTTTGTCGGAAACGTTAGTTGTATTGGAGACGTTAGATTTATCTGATTGATCTGTCGCGCCGGGCGAAGGCACTCCCGCTGTTGCATCAACAACCGCATCGCTGGCTGGGGATGGTTTGGGATGGGCCATCGGCGGATTCGAATCGGTAGTTTCGAGAGTTTGCAGCGGCGGTTGATCACTCACTTGAACCCCGGCGCCGTTGGCCGACTGGCTTTCGTCGCCGTGCAGCAAAAGTCGCACGGTAAAAATCAGTACGCTTACCGCCAGCGTCGCGGTGACGCACGGCCAAAACCATCGTGGCCAAACATTTTCCGGTGGGGCTGCCGACCCGCCCGTGGGAGCCGCGACAGGCGGTGATTCTGCATTCCGCCTGGATTCGTCGGAAAACACTCCCGCCGCGGCGGCCGAGATCGTTGCGGCAGAAGCCGTAGCGCTGGGTTCCGGATCTTGCTCCGGTGGCGGGTCTTTCCACGCCGGCGATTTTTCCGCTGCAGCATGGACCACAGCAGCCTCTGTCGCTACGGCCGCTTGAATCCTGATCTCCGATCCTCGATTCCCAACGCTCGATCCTTGACTCTCGTCCGACTCCGCTTGCCCCCCGATCTCGGGTCC
>DATJYL010000002.1 GCA_035499655.1 Pirellulales bacterium | reverse complement strand
ATCGACAGGCTGGGGCGTTCCCAGCCGCGCCGCGTGTTGAGTCTCCGGTCAGGGCTACGCCCTTCCCTCCGACTCAACACGCGAACTAAACCCTAACCGATTCTCTCACAGACACTGGTACTGAAATCGGGAAGGGGTCATCCGGCTCGAGCGCAACCAACGCCGAGTAGCCTCCCGTCATGCCGTTGTGCCAAATAATTTTGTTATCTCCCTCGGTCGTGATGTGCCAGGCCAGGCCGATTTCCAATTTTTTCGCCGGCTTGGTGTCCGATTTGCTGATCTTAAAACGTGGCTCGTGCGAAAGGGCAATGGCTTTCGCCAGCGGTGTGGAGTCGGGGGAAAGATTGGCCCTTAAGTAAATCAGCATGTCGTGCAGGGTCGAACGGATGGCTCCGCAGCCGGGCAGCGCGGGCACATCCCAATGCATGGTCGGCAGGCCGAGCAAATCAAAACCGCTTGCCATGCGTGAGGTCTGAGCATCGGAAAGAGCAATCACCGTGTCGGTCATGCCCAGCGGACCGCAAATCCGCTGCTGCACCAGTTCCTCATACGTTTTGCCGGCACGTGTTGCCAGACCGTTGCCTAATAGGCCCATGCCCAGATTGCTATATTCGTATTCCTTGCCCGGCTCCCGTTCCAACTTGTATTTCGCAAGAAATTTGTTGAGATCATCCACGGTATAACCGGAGTAGGGATTCAATGGATTGACGAGCAGGCCCATATTGGTGGGCAATCGTGGCAGGCCCGATGTTTGCGTTGCTAAATCGACCAAATGAATTTCGCGATCGTCAAACCTCGGCACGCTTGCGTTGGGTCCCAGCAACTCCGCAATGGGCTGGTCGAGTTTTACCTCGTTGCGCCCAACAGCGTCGGCCAGCAGCAGGCCAGTGAACGTTTTAGTGACGGATCCGAGTTCGAACAGCGTATTTTGATCCGGTGGCGGGCCACCAATCGATTGATGGCCCGCAAACACGGTATGCTCCGTGCCGCTCTCGAACACACCTACAGCCACTCCAAACAACGTATTTTCGACGAACGCCTGGGCACGCTGGTGCAGCACATCATCCAACGTGGCCGGTTCCACCGCTGCCGCTTGCCCGGCGAAGAGGAAAACCGCAGCGGCGATTATCACGGCATGTTTCAAGAATCACCCGCCGCCAGGTGTACACGGATTTGGGTTTCATGGCCGTCGCGGATGATGGTGATGTCGACGTCGTCGCCGGGATGAAAACTGTCGACCACGGATAGGAAATCGTCGGCCGTCAGTGTGGGCTTTCCGTTCACGGCAGTAATGATGTCCGCGGCGCTGCGGTCTATCGATTGCACGTCATAGGTAAAGAAGCCCTGTTGTTTTCGCGTTTTTGTTATCTTGAAGCCGCGCAAGCCTGCCTGATCGGCAGGACCCCCCGGTTGCACGGCGGCAATCAGCAGTCCCTTGTCCGTTTCGTAGACTTTGGCAATGCCGGTGTCTGGCCGAGTGACGTGGCCGGTGGCAATCAGCTCCGGCACGACGCGGGCAATCACGCTGGAAGGAATGGCGAACCCCACGCCCGTGTTTTGGCCGGTTCTGCTGGCGATGGCGGTGGTCATGCCGATCAGCCGGCCGTGGGTATCCAACAGGGGGCCCCCGGAATTTCCGGGATTGATGGCGGCGTCCACTTGAATGACCGATTTAATGGTGCGGTTGCTGCGCGACGGAAGCGTACGGTCCAAGCTCGACACCACGCCGGTGGTCAACGTGCGCTCCAGGCCGAACGGATTTCCCAGCGCGTAAATGCGCTGGCCCACTTTCAACCGCGTGGAATCGCCAAAGTGGACCGGGAAGAGCGAATCCGGGGGTGCATCGATTTTCAAAATGGCCACGTCGGTGGACGCGTCTTTCGCCACCACACGCGCCGGATAGTCTTTACTGTCGTACAGCGTGACTTGGATTTCCTTCGCGCCTTCCACCACATGATAATTCGTGAGAATGTGGCCCTGTTGATCGAGCACGGAGCCGGAGCCGGTGCCTTCTTGCACCACGTCGAGCAAGAACATGTTTGTGCCGCTGGCTTCGGTTTTGATGTTCACGACGCTGCGGTTGCAGCCTTCGTACACGGCCACATTCACGCGCTCCTCCGGCGTGAGTTCTTCGGCCCCTTCCAGCGTTGGCGCCGGGCCCAGCGCCAGCGGCGTGCGATTCGCATCGCCAGGGCGATTGGTGGCGGGCAATCGGGGCGCTGGAAATCCAGATGGATCGCCGGCTTGCGCCCGTGGGGGCTCTTGGGCATGGACCGCCGGGGCCAGGCTGGGCGTGTTCCACCAAATGCTGGCTGCCACAGCGCCGGCTGCTGCAGAAATCAAACACAAGGACAGAATGTGTGTGTTTCGCATGGCGCGGGACAAATAAGCGTGAAGAGTGATGCGTGTGTTATGGGCGGTCAATCCTTGCCATCGAGAATATCTGATTATACGGCAGATGTGGAGGGCGGATATCAGCGAGTTTGCAGCGCGGAAGCCGTTATGGCGTAGGGGTTTCTTTATGGTTCATAAAGGCGGTTGAATTAGATTGCGCATCGGCCTGCTCGATATTTCGGCGACCAAAGCTCTTGGCACCGGGAAGGTATCAATCGCTTCAATAGTCAACCGCAAATCGCACCTTCCCCCGGCGGAATTCGGCTTTTTCAAGGCGTATGTAAAAATGGGGAAATCTCGTAGCGTAAGGCTAGGCGAGTGAATACAATAGGATTATTCCGCTGGAGGGCTCCAGCGGCGGGCCACGGTGGGCGATTTTCTGCGAGATACGTACATTCCGCGTGGACCATCGGCGTCGGTACCGGAACACGGCGCAAGTCTGCGCAATTGTTTTTTGCGCTGGAGTAACAAATCATGTTGCGAACCCCTGGCAGGTTCCTGCTGATGGCACTGGCCCTACTTGTGGTCGGGACAAGCTTGGTCTTGTCTGCCACGCCTCAATCCACCGACAACTCCGTCCCCAACGGGGCGCGCTTCGATGCCTATGCCAAGCCGGATGGGACTTCGTATTTTGCGTTGAGCTTAATGCCTCAGGTGACTTTGCCGGCCGCCAATTCCAGTGAAGTCGTGGTGCTGTTCGACACTTCGGCGCGACAAGTGGGGCCGTATCGCGAAAAGGGCTTGGAAATGCTCCGCGGCCTGCTGGCAACGCTAAGCGATAACGACCGTGTGAAGCTCATGGCCGTCGATTTGCATGCCGTCGAAATGACCAAATCGTTCGTCTCGCCGCGCGGGCCGGAAATGCAAGCCGCTTTGAAGCAATTAGAGCAGCGTGTGCCGCTGGGCGCAACCGATTTGGAAGCGGCGCTAAAAGGAGTGCAAGCCAGCTATGCCGCCGACGCTCCGGCGGCCAAAGGCGCCGAATCTTGTGCCGCTTTATACATCGGCGATGGGCAAAGCAATGCCAATCTGATCGGCGAAGATGTCAATCACGTGGTGGATCAGTTGGTTCAAGATCACGTTTCGATCAACAGCTTTGTCGTGGGCCCGGGAGATAACAGCGCCGTTTTGGCCGCGCTGGCGAATCAAACCGGCGGGATCGTTACGCTCGATAGCGATAAAATTGCCGGCCGCGAAGTGGGCGCACAATTCGCCCAAGCCGTGCACGAACCCGTTATCTGGCCCACCGATCGCAAACTGCCCCAGTCGTTGGCGGAAGTGTATCCCACCAACACACCCCCTTTGCGGACCGATCGTGACACGATTTTGTTGGGTGCCGGCCAGGCCGACGGAACGTTCGCGGTGGAGATCAAAGGCGAATGCGCCGGCAAACCGGTCGAGTTGAAATGGGACGTGCAGGCCACGAAGCCCAGCGACGATAACGCCTATTTGGCCCAATGGGTCGATTTCGCGAAGAACGACGGCGGGCGTCGCTTGCCCACGTTAGGTTCGGAAGGTTTGGCGGCGGCCCGGCGCGTCTCGGACATGGGCGCCCACACTTTTGCGCAATTAGGACGTCAGGCGGCTGCTGAGGGAGACGTCAAGCAAGCCCAGCGGTTTGTCGACGAAGCGCTCAAGCGCGACCCGTTGAATTCCAACGCGCTGGTGCTCAAGCAATCGATCGACAGCGGCGCATTGCACGCCGATGCGGTGGCGCAATCCGGCGGTGCGCCGGACGGTGCGGTGCACGCGGTTTCTGCTGAAAAACCGGTTCCCGCTGATGCCAGCGGCGATGATTCGAAGGCGGGTGATCTGCTGAATTCCGTGGAACAAGCGCAGCGGGTGGTCCAACAAAAGGTCATGACCGAATCCACTGTCGCGATGAATCAGGCCCGCGATCAAATGGCTACCGATCCGGCTGCGGTTTTAGAAAACCTGAAGCTGCTCATGGACCGCGTGCTTCGCGTCCCGGAGTTGTCCAGCGATCAACGGGCCGACCTGCGTAGCCAGCTTGCCGCGTTGATGGAGCAAGCCTCCGAGCGCCGCTTCGAGAAAGAAGCGGCCGACGTCCAGCGCGAGCAAAATGCGGCAGAAGCGCGGGACCGTACACGAGTATTGCAAAATTTGGTGGTCAAAGAAGAGCGGCTGAAGGGGCTCATCGACCGTTTCAATTCGCTGGTGGAGCAGGGTTATCAGAACGCCGACCAGGTGATGAACGAGCAATTGCTAGCGGCCAGGCGTGATGCGGCCGACGAATTTCGTCGCGCCGCGGCCACCACCGCGCCCGCGTTTTCGGAGTACACCCAGTACAACGTGGAAAATGCCGCGGTCCGCGATGCCGCGGAACGGAATTTCATGGACACCATGCATTTAGTCGATGTGTCGCACATTCCGTTCCCCGACTCCCCGCCGATTGTATATCCCGACGCGGCGTTTTGGCGGAAAATCAGCCGCGACGAAAATAATCACGTCGGCGGGCGGATCACCAAGTATACGTCCCTGGATTTGTTGGGCTCAAAGCCTGCGGAACAGGCCATTATTAAAGCATTGGAGGACAGAACAACCTTAGATAATCCCCAAGGTATGCCCTTGAGCGATGTGATGCAATATATCGCCGACAAGCACCATATTCCCATTCAATTTGACGATGCGGCATTGAAAGATGCCAGTCTTGACCCCACCACGATGCT
>DATJYL010000001.1 GCA_035499655.1 Pirellulales bacterium | reverse complement strand
ATCGACAGGCTGGGGCGTTCCCAGCCGCGCCGCGTGTTGAGTCTCCGGTCAGGGCTACGCCCTTCCCTCCGACTCAACACGCGAACTAAACCCTAACCGATTCTCTCACAGACACTGGTACTGAAATCGGGAAGGGGTCATTACCAACTACATCGCAGAACGGACATGCTGTTTCGTCAGCTTCAGCGTGCTGACCCACCCATGTGATGAAAGACGTTTCCGTCGCGTTGGCACGATCGTGCCGTACTGGCATAATTCGACTGGTCATCCGTGACCCCATGTCGATGGTTATAGAGCCGCCATTCCAATTCTATCAAATCGGTTCGTTCGGCTGATTCTCTGCCGATTGCGACCATGGTTGCATTCCTTCTGTGGCGGGGTCAATACCGATACACCCACTGCGAGAGTTTTCAAAAATAGTCTATTTAAGGCGTGACGTTACAAGTGTTGCCATCGATAGATCTTTACGCATTCCAACCGTCAACATCGTTTGCAGCGTGGCGGCTGTATCGTTTTCAGCAGCGTTCTCTCCGAGGGTCGTCTCGGAAGCACTGATAGCCATCGGCGCGTTCTGGGCGCACAGAATCAATTCGCCGCAGGTCACGCTGCGATGGGTTTTTAAAGGCGAAATAGACGAAAGTATCACAGGTAAACGACGCATGTGTGATCGATTTGTGATCATGAACCGCTAGGCTGACGGTGAGTTCCGCAATCTTCAAAGGAAATAGTCGATTGCGACATTTGCGTCCTCTTATAAAAAATTTAAGAGTCATGAATCTACTTCGACCAAAACAAGTAGCCGAACTGCTAAGCTGCTCACTTTCCAATGTTTATGCGCTACTAGAGAGTGGCAGGCTCCCCTCTGTCTCGGTCGGAGCCGGTGGTGCCGGGCTGCGCGTAATGCCGGAGGATGTGAAGGCATTTATAGACAGCGGCCGTCATGGAAGGCGGCCGAAAGAATGGCCGGAGAAAGCGCGACCAGTCAAACTTAAGCACTTGCGATAGCTTTCATCGCCGCTTTTCGCATATGCATCGCGTCTTGCGAAACGTGCGAATAGCACTCGTGGATCATCTTCAAGGACGTGTGACCAACCAGGGTCGCCATCGTGATCGGATCAACACCTCTCTTGAGACCATTTGTAATGAAGCTGTGCCGGAAGTCATAGAGCCGATAATGCACGCCAACTTTATTCTTCAGACGCCGGAAGTATTGGGAGGAGTCGTACCGTGTCCATGGCTCGCCCGACCGACGGAAAATTGGTCCAGTTGGATGTCGCAACATTCGTCGTTTGGTAATCGCCAGCGCCGAATCCGAGAGATATACGATACGTTGAGTCTTCTTTCCTTTGGATTCCTTCACCGGAAATATCCACCGACCATTCGCCAAGTCAACGTGCCGACCCTCTACCATGCGAACCTCTTGGGGTCTGCAACCTGTCTCCCATGCGGTGACGACAAGATCGCGGAAATCCCCTTTAACGTATTGCAGAACCAGGTTATATTCCTTTGGCGAGAGAACAATTTCCCGTTTGTCCGCGGGGGGTTTTTCGAGCATTCTGTAGATTGGATCCCGCTCGATATGTCCTTTCTTCCTCGCCCAATTGAAGACTCTAGCTACTGCCGTCATGGCTCCACGTCGATAGCTCGGTCCCCATTCGTGGGAATCAACCCACGATTCGATGTGGTGCGGCTTCAGTCGTTCGACAGAGAACAACCGTGGAAGGCTATCTACGAAGCTTTGCAAGTGATTTCTGTACCAGACATACGTCAATTCTTCACGGTGTTTTTCGGTCCAATCGAGAAACAGATCAATGATCGCCCGCACGGTATTCGAGGGGACACGCTCATCGGGCGCGGCGAGCAGTGCATGAAACTTCTTATCCGCGGCCTTTTTGTCCGGGCCCAGCCTGTACCGCCGGCCGTGAACTGTCGTACAATACTCGCCTGCCTGTGCCCAAAACCAAGGCGTTTTCGCTTTTCTTCCCATCAGACCAAGCCTCCCAGTGAATTGTGTGATATTTATCTGTGAACGACAAGGTGAAAATGGCAAAATAATCATAAAAGGCCGAGTGGCGGAATGGCAGACGCAAAGGACTTAAAATCCTTTGTCCGGTTACGGACGTGCGGGTTCGAGTCCCGCCTCGGCCATGTTCATAATTGAAGAAAGCTGCGGTGTCCTAGTTATGAGACTAGCGCGGCGCTTTGGACTTCCAAGCAACGAAAGCGGCTTCGTTTCATTCATCACGGTCCTTAGGACTGACCGCAGGGAGTTCCGGCACCACAATTGGGCTCGACAGTACTTCACTTCGGCCATAAATTTTTTCCGGACAGGCTGAATCCGGGGCTCAAAGCCCCTTTCAGCATTCGGCTTAATTTCACTCCCGAGCGAGGGAGCGCTGCTGGCTATGTCCATCCTCTGGAGCCGTGCACGTCGTCGGCAACAACTCCTGCTGCAGCCCTTTCCGCCTCAGTGGGACGGGATGTTGCGCCAACACGTGCGACATTTTCAATATCTCGATGCCCGGCAGCGCTCGCGGCTGGAAGGCTTCGTACAGGTTCTGGTCGCGGAAAAAGACTGGGCCGGCGGCGGCGGTGGTTTCACAGTGACCGAAGAAATGAAAGTCACCATCGCCGGGTATGCGGGCGTGATGACGCTGGGGCTGCCCGAGCCGTATTACTTCGACCGGCTGAAAACCATCATTGTTTATCCCACTGCATATTTGCCGCATCGCAGCCAGTTCGATATTTATCCGCAGTATGTTCCTCTCGCTCCGCGGAGCGGCGAAGCGTGGCATCGGGGGCCGGTGATTTTGTCGTGGGCGGAAATTGTGGAGCCAGCAAAGCGCCGCCCAGGGAGCAATTTGGTGATTCATGAGTTCGCCCATCATGTCGACGGCCTCGATGGCGATGTCGATGGCACGCCGCCCATTAACGACCGCGAAAAAGGGCGCAACTGGTATCGCGTTACCGAGGAAGAATTCGAGCGGTTGGCGCGTGAGACAGCGCGCGGCGACGTGACGCTGTTGGATCAATATGGCGCGACCAACCGGGCCGAGTTTTTTGCCGTCGCCAGCGAGTGTTTTTTCGAGCGGCCGCATGCCATGCGCGATCGGCATCCGGAGCTGTACCAGGCGCTGGCCGACTTCTACTGCCAAGATATTTCCGGGTGGCTTCCCGATGCGCCGACCGTGGGCTGCGATAGCACTCCTTCTCCCTGAAATGCCGCGATTTGCGGCCTGTATGCAGGGTGGTATACTAAAAAGCTAGTCGTGCCTGCGGCGTAAAGACCCCGGTCCGACGAATTCTTAGACGACACATTTTCTCAGGCGATTACTTCGATTTGCGTTGCGCTTTGTAGGAAGCCCATGGTGAGCCGGCTGAAATGGCGTCTGCTCTTGGGTCTGTGCGGCCTGTACTGGACTGTATTGGGCCCATCGGTCAGGTCGACAGCGGCCCAGCAGCCGGCCGCTTCGCAACCATCGGCGGCAGGCCAAACACAACCTCAATCGCCGCAACCAGAGTCGGCAAAGTCAGAATCGCCGCAATCGCCCCCGCCACAATTGCCGCCGGCGACCACTTCCGGCGCGCAAACTCAGGCACAACCCGACGGCGGCAAAGCGGATGCCGGCAAGGCCAACTCGCCCCCACTGTCGAAATTCGACAGCCCCGAGGCCTACGTCAAACGCGCGGAAACGTTCCGCCTCAAGGGGCGTTACCAAGATGCGCTCAGTGATTTTAACTCGGCGTTGGAGCTCGATTCCAAAAGCGTTCCTGCCTTGGTCGGTCGGGCCAATACGTTCCGGGTGCTAAACCGCGACGAAGCGGCCCTGGCCGATTGCGATGCGGCCCTGGCCGTCGATTCGCAATCGACCGAGGCGTTGCGGGCGCGCGCGGAAGTGCATTACAAAAACCAACGGTACGACCAGGCGCTTGCCGATATGTCGGAAGTCGTTCGCCTGGAGCCCGATCAAGCGGACGGTTATAGCCGCCGCGGGAATATCTTTCTAGCGAAGCACGATAACGGCAAGGCCATCGCGGACCTGTCGACGGCCATCGAAATCAATCCGAAAATCGCCCAGTATTTCAGCAATCGGGCCAATGCCTACAAAAGCGCCGGAGAGTGGGGGCTGGCCTTTGCCGATTACGATCAGGCCATCGAACTCGATTCCAAAACCGCCTGGCGTTACAACGCGCGTGGCAACGCTTATTACACTCAGCGGCAGTACGACAAGGCGGCCGACGACTTTACCCAAGCCCTGCGGCTCGACTCCAGCAATGCGCAATACTATGCGAATCGGGCCCTCACCCGCCGGCAGCTCAACCAGTGGGACGAAGCGCTGGCCGATTATGCCCAAGCCATTCGTTTGGATCCCAACAATGCTGATCGCTATAACCTTCGTGGAGTCGCCTACTTCAACAAAGGCAACTACGACAAAGCAATTGCCGACTACAGCCAAGCCATCCGGCTCGATCCAAAGAACGCGCAGTATTTGCTCAACCGCGCCAATTCTCTCCGGCTGACCGACAAGTGGGACGACGCCCTGGCCGATTACGCCCAAGCCATTCGCCTGGAGCCGAACAATCCGGAACGCTATAACTCCCGTGGCAACGCCTATTTCGCTCAAAAAGCGTACGCGCAGGCGATTGCCGACTTCACCGAAGCCATTCGGCTCGATCCAAAAAACGCGCAATACTATGCCAATCGCGCCGTATCTCGGCGGAAGATCGACCAGTGGGACGACGCGTTTGCCGATTTTGCCCAAGCCATACGCCTAGCGCCCGACGACGCGGAGTCTTACATCAACCGGGGCGACGCCTACCGGGAAAAAAAACAGTACGACCAAGCGGCTTCCGACTATGCCGACGCGCTGCGGCTCCAGGAAAAAGCCAATGGCCCCGATCATCTGACGGTCGCCTCCACCGCCAACACGCTGGCGAATTTGTATTACGACCAGGGCAAATACTCCCAAGCGGAGCCTCTCTACCAGCGCGCCTTGAAAATTCGCGAAAAAGTCCTAGGGACAAAACATCCCGACTACGCCACCAGCCTCAATAATATGGCCGTGCTGTACAAGACGATGGGAAATTACTCCCAAGCCGAGCCGCTCTATCTGCAAGCGCTGGAAATTCGCAAGCAAGTGCTCGGCGAAAACAACGCCACGTACGCTTCCAACCTCGTCAATTTGGGAAATCTTTATCGTGTCGAGGAGAAATTCTCCAAGGCGGAACAAGTCTATCGGCAAGCGTTGGAAATTCGCAAGGCAGTGCTGGGCGAAAAAAGCGCGGACTACGCCACCACGCTCAACAATCTGGCTTTGACCTACAGCGAAAAGGGAGATTACGTCCAGGCCGAACCGCTCCTGCGGCAAGCCGGCCAAATTTATTTGGAAACGCTGGGCGAAAAAAGTCCGGACTATGCCTCCAATCTCAGCAATCTGGCCGACCTGTACTGCGACATGGGAGATTATGCCCAAGCGGAACCACTGTATAAGCAAGCGATGGCCATTTGCAAGGACGCCCAGGGGGAAAAGAACGCCGCCTACGCCGTCATGATCGACAATCTGGCCGGAATGTATTTTTCCATGCGCGATTATGCGAAAGCCGAACCGCTCTATCGGCAGGCGCTGGCGATTCGCAAGGAAGTGTTGGGAGAAAAGCATCCTATCTATGCCATCAGCCTCAACAATTTGGCGCTGTTGTACAGCAATAAGGCTGATTACGCCAAAGCGGAGCCCCTGTTTCGGCAATCGCTGGCCATCAAAAAGGAAGTTCAGGGGGATAAAACCGTCTCCTATGCCGCAACCTTAGACAATCTAGGCCTCATGTACTTCTCGCAAGGCGATTACGACCAGTCCGTGTCGCTGCACCAGCAGTCCAGTGATATTTACAAGGAGGTGTTGGGCGAATTGCATCCTGACTACGTTCTGTGCCTCAATAATTTGGCCACCTCGTACCGCAACTTGGGCAATTTCGCCCAGGCGCTGCCGCTCTTTCAGCGAGCCGCGGAACTAACCATGCGGCATTTGGAACTGACCTCCGCCGTGCAATCGGAGCGGCAACAATTGTTGTACATCAAAACCAGCCGCTTTTACTTGGATACGTTTGTATCGTGCGCGCTTCTGGCTGCCGCCAACCCCCAGACAAAGGACCGTGCTAATGGATCCACCGGCAACGCGGCATCCAGCGACACACCTGCCAAAGCTCCCACTTCCACCGCAGGATCGAACGTCGCGGGCGGTTCCAGCACGAACGAAATTTCCCTCGACCAGTTGCCTACTGCGGTGTACGCCCAAATGTTGGCTTGGAAAGGTTCCGTGCTGATGCGACAACGGATGGAACGCCTGGCCCACCATTCTGACAATCCGCAGGAGCAAAAAATGTGGGACCAATTGGAAGCGGTGTCCACCCAATTGGCGACGGCCAGTTTGTCCGTTCCAGATCCGCAACAGCGCGATGCTTGGCGCGAAAATCTGGTCAAGCTCACTCATCAAAAAGAAACGTTGGAAGAGCAGTTCAGCAGCACCAGCGCCGACTTTCAGCGACTTCGGTCGCAAGCCAGGCTCACCCCCGACGATCTGGCCAAATGCTTGCCCACCGATGTCGCCCTGATCGATCTGTTGCAGTTCAATCGCCGTGTGGACGAAAAACAATCCGGCGGCAAAATCAAAACCCATTGGGAACAGCGACTGGCCGCCTTTGTCATCCGCGCGGATCGGCCGGTGGCCCTGATCGATTTGGGGTTGATCGGCCCCATCGATGCCGCGGTCCAGCAGTGGCGCGAAGTGCATTGCGGACAAATCGCCGGCAAAGCGGCCGAGGAACAGCCCGGCGTTATCCTCCGGCGCTTGGTGTGGGAACCGTTGGAAAAGCGCCTGGACAGCGTCCACACCGTCCTCGTCTCGCCCGACGGATCGCTGAATCAAATTCCTTGGTCGGCGCTGCCCGGCGACAAAGACGGGGCGTACTTGCTGGAAGATTACGCCATCGCCACCGTGCCCGTGCCGCAAATGTTGCCGGAACTGATGACCTCGGCCCCGCCTCAAGCCGCCGCCGGACCGTTGCTGCTGGTGGGCGATGTCGATTTCAGTGCCGCGGCGGGCAAACCCGCTGATTCGGCGTTGGCCCAAGCCACGCCCGACTTGCCGGCAATTCGGTCGGGCGTGTCCAAGGCGTGGCCCAGTTTGGACGGCACGCGACCGGAAATTTTGGCGGTTCGCGATTCTTTCGATCAAACGCATCCCGACGCCAAAGTGAAAGTGTTGCGCAAAGCGGAAGCCACCAAAACCAATGTCCGTGATGACGCGCCGCACTATGCGTATTTGCACTTTGCCACGCACGGATTTTTTGCTCCCGAAGATCTGAAGTCCGTCCTGTCGGCGCCGCTGGAGAAGGGCTTCGGTCACGCGGCCCCGTCGCCGGTGAAAGTGGCCGCCGCGAATTCGTCTTCCCAAATCGTCGGCCTGGGGGCCAGCTTACGGCTGGACGACAACAAAATTAAAGTGACTGAAGTGATGGCCGGCAGTCCGGCCGCACTGGACGGTCGATTGAAGCCGGAAGATCAAATTCTGGCCGTCGCCTCCGGCAACGAAGACTTCGTGCTGTTGGACGGAAAAAGCCTAGTACAGGTCATCAACCTAGTGCGCGGACCGGTAGGCACCAAAGTCCGCCTGCGCGTACAGCCGGCGGCCGGTGGCGATATCGCTGACTACGAACTGACCCGCAAACCGCTGGTCGAGCAACAGCCCGCCGTTTCCGTTCCCACGGTTCGCCAGGAAAATCAAATTTCTGGTTACCACCCCGGCTTGCTTTCGGGCCTGGTGCTGGCTGGGGCGAATCTGCCTCCGGAGCCGAATCAGGACAACGGCATTTTGACCGCGTTGGAAGTTTCGTCGCTCGACTTAAGCCATGTCGAACTGGTGACCTTATCGGCCTGCGAAACCGGCCTGGGCCAAACGGCCGGCGGCGAAGGATTGCTCGGCATGCAGCGCGCCTTTCAAGTGGCCGGGGCGCGCTCCACGGTGGCCACGCTGTGGAAAGTCAGCGACGACGCCTCGCGCAACCTGATGGTCGATTTTTACGAGAACTTATGGGAAAAGAAAATGAGCCGCGTTGAGGCATTGCGTGAAGCCCAATTGAAAATGATGCGCGAAGGCGTGCACCGGGGCCTGGCTATCGACGACGTGCCGGCCGACGCCCAAAAACGCCTGCCTCCGTTTTATTGGGCGGCCTTCGAACTCAGCGGCGATTGGCGATGAGCGCCAACGAATTGGCAGTTTTTTGTTAGCTTGCGTCTACCTGCAGCGCCAAACACATTCGCAAAGCCTGGTTGCATTAAAGCCGCCTGATCGCAATCAAACCCCTTCTATCGTAGGGAGATTGGTTTGTCGCCATCCCCCGAAATGATCGGCTAGTCGATCAGTTTTATTTCACTAGGGTAAAATGGATTGCGGCCCATGTAGCCTGCTGTTAAGTTAAAAGATACTTGAGCTTCGATTTGAACATCATTCTGGAACAGGTTCGGCAATGGCCTCGGGATCTAGGCAACTCCGAGCGGTTTTTCGTTTGGTATGAAATCGCATCTTCTGACTCTCTCCCTGTTAGCCTTTTCGTTTTTCTGCGCATCCGCTGCGGTTACGGCCCAGGGCCAAACACTGCGAATTGCAACCTACAACCTGGATGCCGATACCGGTGGCCAGACTGGCCAAATGGGCGGTACCGACGCTGGTCCGGGCCTGATCCCCGTTTTGGAAGCCATTGGCCAAGAGCACCTGGGACCCAATGGATCCAATACCGGTCATGCCCAGCCGCTCGATGTGCTGGCTTTGGAAGAGTTGGATTCCAATGGCTCAAGCGTGCCACTTACTGAGACCTTTATCGTCAATCAACTCAATTCCTATTATCAAAGCATCGGCCTAAGCAACGTTGCCCAATATGCTGTGGCAGATGCTAGCACGGTCGATCCCACCACGGGCAGCACCGGCGGCGGTCCCAGCGGGCTCATTTACAACACCAAAACGGTGGCCGATCTTGGGGTCTCACTCATCAACACCAATTTCGGCAGTAATGGTGAGGCACGTGAGCCAATGCGGTTTAAGCTGGCGCCCCTGGTCAACGGTGTTGCCGGTCCTGCGTATACTGATTTCTACGTCTATGTTGATCACGCAAAATCGGATGGCTCCGATCCCACGACTAGTGCCATGCGGCGCAATGTCGAAGCACAAGATGTTCGTGCCAATGCCAAAAGCCTGAACAACAGTCTGAACAGCAGCCTGGAGACTGCCCACATCGTTTACACCGGAGATTGGAATATCAATGACAGCTCCGAGCAAACTTATCAAACGTTGATTGCCTACAGCAGCGCATCGCCAGGGAATGCCATCGACACGGCTGATCCGGACAATAGCTGGACTGACAGCTCCAGTGCATCTCAGTATTGGCCACTGCTCTCCGAGACGGCAAAAAAGCTGGATTATCGTGATGACTTGCAGCTAGTGACCAGTCCGACCATCACGTTGCCGGGGGTGCAACTGGTGACCAATACCCTGACGCCGTTTGGAAATGGCCCCAGTGCGGTAACCTACGGAAAATCGGTGACCACCAGCACGGCCCTGTCCGATCTATCGAATAAAAGCACCATTCTAAACTATCTAACAACCGATACCGACCACCTGCCGGTCGTGGCCGATTACGTGGTCGTGCCGCCGGGCGATATGAATCGCGATCAGCAAGTGAACGCCTCCGACATTATGGCCATGATCACCGCCTTGAACAATCTTTCCGCTTATGAAGCGACCACGGGGCTCTCCGCTCAACAGGTTACGTTGATCGGCGACGTCAACGGCGACGGCAAATTCAACAGCGCCGACGTGCAGGCGTTGGAAAAGTTTCTTGCGGCCAACCATGGCACGGGCATCCCCGCTCCTGAGCCGGCATCAGTGGTTTTGCTCGCACTTGCCATGCCCGCTTTCGTACGGCGGATTCGCCGTCGGCGTTGAGCGGCATTCATTTCGCCTCGAACGGCGTCGGTCGACGTCATTAGACTCGTTGCTTTTTACATGACCGGTCTGCGTAATGGAAACGCATCCCTGCGCGCGGCCAAATTAACGCCCCCATGGCCAGCATCATTTGGGATGCTCCACCTACGTGCAAATAAATGCAAAAGATTGCGACTCTTATGGTATACTGCTAGGTTAACAGGTGCCTACTTCGATTTGAACATCATTCTGGAACAGGTTCGAAAAAGGCATCGGGATATGGGCAACTCCCGAGCGGTTTTTCGTATGGTATGAAATCGCATCTTTTGACTCACGCTCTGTTGGCCCTTTCGTTTTGCAGCGCCACTGCTGTTACGGCACACGGTCAAACGCTGCGAATTGTAACGTACAACATCGATGCCGACACTGGCGGAGCTGTGGGCGACATGGGTGGACCGGACGCAGGGCCCGGTTTGACCGCCGTGTTGCAAGCCATCGGCCAAGAGCATTTGGGAGTCACCCCATCCAATCCCGTCGGCCACGCCCAGCCCATCGACGTGTTGGCTCTGGAGGAACTGAACTACACCACCAGCGGTGGCAGCGAAACGATTTCTCAGACGCTGAGTTATATTACCGGGCAACTGAATTCTATCTATGGCGCCGGCACCTATAACTACGACACCACCATCGACCCGTCGGATGGAAACAGCACGGGCAACGGTCCCAGCGGTTTGATTTACAATACGAAAACGGTCGCCGAGGTGGCTCCTGCCGACATCATCCCAAACCACCTGGGTGGCAGTGGAGAAGCCCGTGCGCCAATCCGGTACGAACTCCAACCAAAGGGCGGTGCTGCATACACCGACTTCTATTTATACGTGAGCCATGCCAAAGCATCTTCAGGCTCCAGTAATGCCACTCGCCGTAACATTGAAGCGCAGGATATTCGCAGCGACGCCTCGAATTTGCCAACCAACGCCCACATCATATACACCGGAGATTATAACTTGACGGGAGGCAGCAGCGAGGCGGCATACCAGACGATGATCAACAGCACTCCTTCCCCCGGCCAGGCCATCGACACGGCCAATCCAGGGAACAATTTCGTCGAAAATTCTCAGTCCGCCAATTCAGTTTATTGGCCATTGCTATCCGAGTCGGCGACAGATCTAACGGCCCGCTTCGATTTACAGCTGGTCACCAGCCCCACGGTCACATTGCCGGGAACGCAGCTCGTCGCCAATACGCTCACGCCGTTTGGAAACAACGGCTCGGTTGGCTACGGTGGTGCTGTAACAGATAGTTCCAACACGGCGTTGCCAGATCTTTCCAATCGAAGCACGATTTTGAACGATCTGACGACCGATACCGACCACCTGCCGGTCGTGGCCGATTACGTGGTCGTGCCGCCGGGCGATATGAATCGCGATCAGCAAGTGAACGCCTCCGACGTCTCGGCGATGATCGCCGCCCTGGCCAATTTACCGGCTTACGAGTTGGCCTATAATCTGACGGCTGCGCAAGTGACAGCCATCGGCGACGTCAACGGCGACGGCAAATTCAACAGCGCCGACGTGCAGGCGTTGGAAAAGTTTCTTGCGGCCAACCATGGCACGGGCATCCCCGCTCCAGAGCCGGCGTCGATCGTGCTGCTGGTTTTAACCACGCCCGCTTTTGCATGGTTCCCTCGTCGCCGTCGGCGAGCCAGCCAGCGCAGCTAAAGTGCGGTCCGCAGCCTGTGGCCGGTCGTTAGTCTTTTTCCTTCTCCAACTGTTTTTTCGCCGCTTCAATGGCCTTCATTTTGTCCGCGGTCACTTCCGGATACTTCAGCCCCAGCGATTCGATGGTCTTTACTAAAATGTTGGCTACCAAGGCGCGGCTGACCCATTTGTGATTGGACGGAATCACGTACCACGGCGCCCAATCGGTGCTGGTGGCTTCGATGCACTGCTCGAAGGCGTCCATGTATTCGTCCCAATGCTCGCGCTCCGTAATGTCGGACGGCGAGATTTTCCAGTGCTTGTCTTTCTCGTCGATGCGGTCCAAAAACCGCTTCCGCTGCTCTTCCTTGGAAATGTTCAGAAAGAACTTGACGATCTTCGTTCCGTTGCGCGATAAATGCCGTTCAAAGCAGTTGATGTCCTCGTACCGGCCGTTCCAAAAATCTTTGTCAATTTTGGCGTCGGGAATGCGCTGGGCGGCCAAAAACTCCGGATGCACTTTCACGACCAGCACGTCTTCGTAATACGAGCGGTTGAAAATTCCAATCTTTCCGCGCTCCGGCAACCGCACCATGCAGCGCCACAAAAAATTATGGTCCAGTTCCTCGGCCGACGGCTGCTTGAAGCTGAAAATTTGGCAGCCCTGCGGATTCACGCCCGACATCACGTGCTTGATAATGCCGTCTTTGCCGGCCGCATCCATCGCTTGCAGCACCACCAAAATTGACCACGTGTTGGCGGCGTACAACACCCCCTGGGCCTCGGCCAAGGAAGAGACATCCTCCGTTAGCAAATCCTTGGCGTACTCTTTGCGCTCGTCCTTTTCAATTTTCGGGTCGCCTGCCCAGGACGGATCGTGATCTTTCAACCGGAATTTTTTTCCGGCCTTTACGTGACAGTGTTCCAGCAGTTCGGGAAGTTTCATGAGATTGCCAACATGTTGCGGAGATGATCGCTCCTCCAGCATCTCCACCGTGAAGCCGCTGGCGGCGGGTGTTTTAAGGAGCAGGCTTTTTGACGACCAGATTGGAAAATTCCCAGGCGTAAGCGCTTTTGCCCGACGCACTCCCTTCGACGCCGATGAAGCCGCCGCCGTCGGGCGGCTGCCGCTTGAACGTAATCGCTTCCTTTCCGTTGACGTAAACGGTCGCCGACGTGCCTTTAGTCACCACGCGAATCGTAGTCGGTTTGGTCAGTCCTTTACTAATGCTGTCGTTGGCCCGCCAGGTCACAGGGAACAGCAGCTTACCGTTGGAATATCGTCCTACGCTAAACTGTCCGTCCTCTTCAATTCTGACCACATATTCGTTGTCTATATCCGTGGCCCAAAAAATGGGGCCCGCATATTCGGTTCCATCACCCCCATTCATCATTTGCACATCCACGCTGATGTCGGCATCACCAAACACGTTTGCCTTGTATAAACTATCGAACGTATCCTGCTTATTGGGCAGTTGCATGATGAGCTGGTTCTTGTCGACGTGCAGAACGTTGCTGTTATTTGACCAACCGGGGTCGAGCGTCGCAAAATTGTCCTGCAGCAAAACGTCTTTGTCGTCCGCAAAAATTCTGGGAGCAATCAACGTTGTCAGGATGATCGCCAGCAGCGTTCCCGAGATTTTCCCACACATTGTAGCACCTTCGTTGTGTTTTTTTGAAATTGGCGGGCAGTGCGGGCTATCTTATTTCGAATCGATTGCCGATTTCAGACGGCGCCGCTCATTCGGTAGTGCGTCAGTCTAATCAGCCTGCCTTTTTAGGCCGGGTGTTGTAGCTCAAAATTGGCAGCAAATCGACCATTTCCTCAATCGACCACTTATGGTCTGTGACGCCGGCTTTCATCGCTGGCGTGCTGCGTAGGGTTTGGTGAATCCGCACAAAGTTATGATACATGAACATGATGGCGATGCTGTAGGCCAGCATATCGGCTTTCTTGCTGAAAGCGTTGGTTAGCCTCGTGTATCTTCTGTTTTGCATTCTGATATTGAGATTTTGACGTTCGGCATAACTGGTCGAAATGAATTCCGGGTCCGGCTCGCCCATCACAGCTTGCTTCTTCGCACCCAGGCACTTTCCAGGGCTGTAGCGGTTCTCTGGCTTCTCATCGTTGCCGTACAATTTAATCAGCATGGCGTAATCAATCTTGCTGCCGAAGTAATTTTCGACTGCATCCAAGTAGACCCGGTTGCCGTCGGTCGTCAATTGAATTCGGTTTGCCAGTCGCTCTGAAACGCTCGACATAAACCGGTAGGCATTGGCGGCATCGCGGGAGCCAAGCTGCCACGCGAAAATCAGTTTCGTATCGGCGCACATGCCGGTCCAGGTCCACATGCTGCCGATGCCCGCTTCACCGCGCATTTCGTCGGGAATGTTCTTATCTTTGCAGTAGCAGTAATTCCAGATTTCATCGCACTGCACGCGCTGGCAGGTCAGATTGCGGAAAACCTGATTTTGGAATTCCAAGCAGGCTTCGCCCAAGTCGCGGGTGAGCTTCTGGATGGTGTTGAAGGAAACACCAGTAATCCGCTTGGTTGCCCGAATCGAGCAACCATCGACAAGGCAACGAATCACGGCACAGCGTTGTTCTTTGGTGAGTTGTTTCATGCCCATAATATACGTGACCGCTCAAGCATTGTCAACACAATATCTTGCGGTCGGATGAATTATTTGATAATATTTGATGATGTTGTATGATGTTGGTTGATAAACGGAGCGATAGCAATGGTCCAGCAAAAATCGTCGCAAGAGCCAGACTATCAAACACTTGCCTTGCAATTGGGGAAAATGTTCAAGCCCTCATCCCCCATAAAGAAGGATGACTTGTTTCAAGGGCGAACGACGCAGATCAGGGAAGTGGTTGATGCCATAAATCAGCCAGGTAAACACGTCGTGCTTTACGGCGAAGCTGGCGTTGGAAAGACATCGTTGGGGCAAGTTCTCAAGACGAGATTGAAGGCCATCGAAGATACTCCAATCATTGCGCCCCTTATAAACTGTGATTCAAGCGACGACTTCTCGTCACTTTGGCGAGAAATGTTTGTCCAGATCAATGAAGAATACGCAGATATTGTCAGCACAGGTGACGGCGAATCGCCGAACGAACCTGACGATGCTAGTGACAATGAATTTTCCGACCTAGACGTACTGGACAGCGATAATCCAGTAACGCCACGGGATGTGCGAAAGCGACTGGAGCCTCTATCCCGCAACGGCATCGTTTATGTAATCCTGGACGAGTTTGATAAAGTGAGCAATCCTGATGTACGGCGGATGATGGCGGACACGATCAAATTATTCTCTGACAGAGAAGTGCTCGTCACAATTATCCTTATCGGAGTTGCCGAGAACGTCACCGGGCTAATCGACGACCATCGGTCAATCGAACGGTGCCTAGCGCAAGTGCATCTGCCCAGAATGCCATTTAAGGAGTTAATTACTATTGTCCAAAAAGGGCTTTCAGAAGTCAGCATGACAATCAAAGAAGACGCCCTTGAAGAAATCGCTGGGCTTTCTCGTGGACTTCCCCATTACACACATTTGCTTGCATTGAATGCCGGTCGAAATGCCCTTGATGAGCAAAAACTAGCAGTATCAAAGCACAATGTAAGTGCAGCGCTAAAAGCAGCGATTGGCCAGACTGACGAGTCGATTAGGCATAAATATGATGAGGCGACATACAGCACTAAGAAAAACACCCTTCACAAACAGGTGTTATTGGCGTGCGCATTGGCCGACTGCGACGAGTTTGGATATTTCCAACCAAACGACGTAGTCGAACCGCTGTCACTCATTGAAAAACGTGAATTTACGACTGATCGGTTTATGTCGCACCTGAAACGATTCTGCGACATCAAAGTTCTGTCACGAATGGGAGGGGAGTATCGCTGGCGGTATCACTTCGACAACCCGCTTTTGCAACCATACGTGATAATGAAGGGAATCGAAGAAGGGCTAGTTAAACGCGAGCAGCTTAATTTTTCTGACCAAAAATATCCGCTATTCGTAAAGAGGCGGTCTACTGTTTAAATGCCCATCGCTTCGCAGCGGCCTTTGTCGCAATTGCCTTGCGACGGGCAGCAGAAAGTTTTTCCGCCCGTGCTTTACCACCCTTCAGCCCGCCAAGTCTGCCAAGCGCCACCGCCGCCGGGTTCTTCTCTGGCGGCTTCTCCGCGTCCGGCACAATTTGGTCCAGAACGGAGCGCGCTAGCTGCTGGGTGTCTTTCTGGGGCTTGCTTGAGCGTTTAGGCATGTAATAATAATGGCTCATTCCCCCGCAATCGTCAACTGGAGAAGCCAAAATGAAATTACCGCCGAAAGCCCGCGCCATTCACAAAAACCAGGGCCAATTGCCTGTCCGTTGCTACCGCATTCACAAGACCCCCAAAAGTATCAACATTTTAATGAGGCCATCACAAGCAATTGAGATAGCGGCCAATATCATGCGAAAAGTTCAATTGCTGGTTGACGAAGGAAAGACCAGCGAGGGCATCGTTAAATTGTGGAGCCTTGACGGTAAGAAAGTGAACTTCGGCATGGGTATGATGAATGAACGCGGCTCAAAAAATTCCCAGGATTAGACTGACGCACTACCGCTCATTCACACAGGTTGTAAATTGCCCAGGAGCAATGTCATAATAACAGCTTGAGTGTGGTGCAACTACTATCGCCCGACTTCTTTTTTTGCCCACAATGCGTCTTCTGCTGCGAACTATCCCCTTGCTGTTGCTGGCGTTGCCGGCCGTTTGGGCCGACGATTTGTTGGATTTAAAGCCGCCGGAACTGCCGCCGGTCGTGGCCGGGCGTGTACATCCCATCGATCGGTTTGTTGACGCTTATTTTGCCAAACAGAGCTTGTCGTTTCCGCCGGTGGTTGGCGATGCCACCTTCGCCCGCCGCGTGTATCTCGATTTAATTGGCCTGCTGCCCACGCCGCAGCAATTGGACGAATTCCTGGCCGATCAATCGCCGAACAAGCGCGAATGGCTGGTCGATCAACTGCTCACCAACAATGTCGCCTATGCCGATCATTGGCTGACGTTCTGGAACGACTTATTGCGGAACGATTACACCGGCACCGGGTACATTGACGGCGGCCGCAAACAAATTACGCAGTGGCTGTATGCATCGCTCTTGCAAAACAAGCCGTACGACGAGTTCGTGCGCGAACTGATCGCCCCGTTGCCGGAATCACAAGGTTTTATCAAGGGCATCGAGTGGCGCGGCAATGTCAGCGCCGCTCAGTCGCCGGAGTTGCAATTTTCGCAAAACGTGGGACAAGTATTTTTAGGCGTGAACTTGAAATGCGCCTCCTGCCACGACAGCTTCATCGATGAATGGAAGCTGACCGATTCCTGGGGTCTGGCCTCGGTCATTGCCGATAAGCCGTTGGAGATGTATCGCTGCGACGTGCCGACGGGCAAAACCGCTTCCCCGGCGTTCATCTTCCCGGAGTTGGGCGCCATCGATGCCAACGTCCCGCGCAAACAGCGGCTGGAGCAATTGGCCGCGCTGATTACCGATTCGCGCAACGGTCGGCTGCCGCGCACGCTGGTCAATCGTCTCTGGCAGCGCCTGCTGGGCCGGGGCATTATCCATCCCGTCGACGCCATGGACGGCGCCCCCTGGAGTGCCGATCTGCTCGATTATCTCGCCTGCCAGTTGGTCGACAGCGGTTACGACCTGAAGAAAACTTTGCGGCTCATCACCACGTCGCAAATTTATCAGGCCCGGTGTGTGGAGACGGCGGCAAGTACAGGAACCGATGCGCCTTCTTTCCGCGGGCCGTTGGCCCGACGTCTGACGGCCGAGCAATTTATAGATGCCGTGTGGCGAATCACGGGAACATCGCCCCCCGCTCCCCGGGAAGTCGAAGAAAAAAGGAAATCAGCATCCAAAGACGACAAGCCTCCGGCGTTAAAATTCGAAAACCGTGGCGATCAGCCGGCGCGCGCCTCGTTATTAGCCAGCGATTTGCTGATGCGTTCGCTGGGCCGGCCCAATCGCGATCAGGTTGTGACCACACGCCCCGACGATTTCAGCACGCTGCAAGCCCTGGACCTCACCAATGGCCCCGGCATGGCACAATTGGTGGAAAATGGTGCCCAGCAGTGGCGGAACGATCATCCGAATTTATCCCCGGAGGACACCGTTCAAACGCTGTATAAGGCTGCACTGTGCCGCCAGCCAAGCGAAAAAGAACTGGCCGCCGCGCGGCAAATTTTGGGTGACTCGCTCACCGACGACAGTCTGAGCGATTTCATGTGGTGCCTGTTCATGCTGCCGGAGTTCCAGTTGAACAAGTGACGATACGGCCCTGGGAGAGAAGTAACGTCTAGAAACCACAAATAAACTCGAATGAAACAGATAACCGCGGATCATGCAAATAGCAATTATTTGAAACGAGCCATGCACAAGCGAGATCATGAAATGAGTACAGTTTTTTCCGAACCGTGTTCATCCGCTTCATCCACGTTCATCCGTGGTTTCTTGATCGTTTGTTTACTTGGTCGCGGCGCCGCCATTGCCCAGGGAGCCGATGCAGAATCGCTGAGCAAAGGAATCTATCGGCTAACCGCCGACGGCGAGAAGCCGGCATTGGTCGTGGCGATGGCCGCGGATGAATCGATCACTTCGCCGCAGCAATCTCCCGACGGCAAATGGATTGTTTACGACAGCACCAAAAGCTTTAACGAGAACGGGCAGCCGACGCCGGCGCTCGATCATATTTTTATCGTCCCCAGCGAAGGCGGAACGCCCAAAGATTTGGGCGCGGGCTTATTGCCCAATTGGTCGCCCGACAGCAAACAGCTTTGCTTTGCGGTGGCCGGTGGAAACGGCAGCGACACTCAATCCGGATTGTACGTGATGAACGCCGACGGCAGCGGACGGCAACGCCTGCTGGAAGCCGATGGCGGTCGGTGGTCTCCCGATGGCGGCCGCATTGCCTATTTGGTCGGCGGCCAGGTGCACGTGTACGACATCCTTGCCGCCTCCGACATTCAACTGACCAACGAGGAGCGCAACATCACCGGCACGCCCGCCTGGTCCCCCGACGGCAAGCAAATTGCCATTGTCTATTTCAGCAACGCCGATCACACGCTGGGCATTTTGCAGGCTGACAAAGAGCAGCAAACGCCCCGCGTGTTATGGGAGGGGCACGGCATCAGTCGTTCGCCCAATTGGGCGCCAAGCAATTCGCTTGTCGTGTATGCCAGCCCGAGCAAGGTTTACGACATTTACGCGCTCGACGCATCCGAAAGCCCCACGCCTGCCCGACCGTTCGAAGGCAAGCTTCCCAGCCAAGTGAAAGATCCCACCTGGATGTCCGACGGAAAGGGTGTGCTGTTTGTAATTTGGAAGTGAGTCATCTGTGCGGAACTGAAATTCAGAAAACGCAGATGAACACGGATGAATCAGATCAACGCAGATAATATAACCCCAGCATCATGCAAAATAAATTTTCCGATCAATTAGCCGCTGGGCTCGCCCAGCGACGCCATCAACCAACTATTTTCCAATCTGTGTTCATCCGGCTTTGTTGAAACCCTATTGATTCCAATGGGAAAACAGTTTACATCAATGCGTCATGGAAACCACACGTGCGATGACGCGGTCGCCGGTGGCGTTGGCCAGGAAGGCCGTCGAAATTGCGCAACGTGCTT